>JALRKU010000193.1 GCA_023254755.1 Aeromicrobium sp.
CAGATGGGCCTGATCTACGTCAACCCGCAGGGCCCCAACGGCGTCCCGGACGCGCTCGCGGCGGCCAGGGACATCCGCGAGACCTTCGCCCGGATGGCGATGAACGACGAGGAGACCGTCGCGCTGATCGCCGGCGGCCACACGTTCGGCAAGACCCACGGTGCGGCCAACCCCGACGACTTCGTCGGCATCGAGCCCGAGGGCGGCGAGCTGGAGCAGGTCGGCCTCGGCTGGAAGGGCTCGTACGAGTCGGGCGTCGGCGAGCACGCCATCACGTCGGGCCTCGAGGTCACCTGGACCTACCACCCGACGCGCTGGGACAACGAGTTCTTCCACATCCTGTTCGCGTACGAGTGGGAGCTGACCCAGAGCCCTGCGGGTGCACACCAGTGGCGTCCCAAGAACGGCGCGGGCGACGGCCTCGTCCCGGAGGCGTTCGGTGACGGCAAGCGCGAGCCGCGCATGCTGACGTCGGACCTCGCGCTCCGCGAGGACCCGATCTACGCGAAGATCTCGCGCAAGTTCCACGACGACCCGGCCGCGTTCGCCGACGCGTTCGCCCGTGCCTGGTTCAAGCTGACGCACCGCGACATGGGTCCCCGCGACCGCTACCTCGGCGCCGAGGTCCCGGCCGAGGTTCTCATCTGGCAGGACCCGGTCCCGGCCGGCACCCCGCTGTCCGACGCCGACGTCGCGACGTTGAAGCAGCAGATCCTCGACTCCGGTCTCTCGGTGTCCGAGCTGGTGTCGACCGCGTGGGCCGCCGCGTCGTCGTTCCGATCCTCCGACAAGCGCGGAGGCGTCAACGGCGGTCGCATCCGCCTCGAGCCGCAGGTGTCGTGGGAGGTCAACAACCCGCCGCAGCTGCGCCGCGTCATCGCGAAGCTGGAGGAGATCCAGGCCGCGTTCTCCGGCACCGTGTCGTTCGCGGACCTGGTCGCGCTGGCCGGTGCCGCGGGTGTCGAGAAGGCCGCTGCCGACGCGGGCGTGCCGGTGACCGTCACGGTCTCGACCGGCCGCGGCGACGCGACGCTCGAGGACACCGACGTCGAGTCGTTCTCGCACCTCGAGCCGAAGGCCGACGGCTTCCGCCAGTACCAGGCCAAGGGCACCACGGTGCCGGCCGAGTACCTGCTGATCGACAAGGCCAACCTGCTCGGCGTCTCGGCGCCGGAGCTGACGGTGCTGGTCGGCGGGCTGCGCGTGCTGGGCGTCAACTACGACGGCTCCGACACGGGCGTGCTCACCGCGACGCCGGGCGTGCTGACGAACGACTACTTCGTCAACCTGCTCGACATCGACACGCAGTGGACCGCGACCAACGACGACTCGACGCTCTTCGCGTCGTCGGGCACCGGCACCTGGACCGGCTCGCGCGCCGACCTGGTGTTCGCGTCGAACTCCGAGCTGCGCGCCCTGGCCGAGGTCTACGCCTCCGACGACGCCAAGGAGAAGTTCGTCAAGGACTTCGCCGCCGCGTTCGCCAAGGTCATCGACGCCGACCGGTTCGACCTGGCCTGACCGCCACGCACGACGCCCCCGGAACCGACAGGTTCCGGGGGCGTCGTCGTTGACGGGGGCGGATCAGCCGTGCTTCTTCCAGACCACGAGGCCGATCACGACGGCCAGCAGGATCGGGAGGCCGATCTTGAGGCCCGTCTTGCCGCCCTCGACGGTCTTGTCGGTGAGCGCGTCGACCGTCTGGGCGAGGTGCTCGCGGGTCTGCTCGATCTCTCGCTCGAGGTCGTCAGTCATGGGTTCCTCCTGGCTTCACGGCGTCGACGTCGGCCTGGATGCTCTCGGCCCGCTGCGCCGGAGGCTCGGGCGCCGACTGCACCGAGCCCTTGCCGACGAGACCTGCGACGGCGGCCACGACGAACAGCGCGGCCGCCACGATCAGGGCGGCGAGCCAGGCGTCGACGGCCGTCGCGAGACCCAGCACGGCAGCGGCGACCAGGGTGCCGACGCCGAACCACGCGATCACGCCGGCCGCGCCGAACAGGCAGACGCCGACGCCGACTCGCTTGCCGGCGGTCGCCAGGTCGCGCTTGGCCAGGGCGATCTCGTCGCGAACGAGCGTCGACACGTCTTCGGTCAGGTCGGCCGCGAGGCGTCCGACGGACCGGTCGTCGGCGCTCACGACGTCGACCCCGGGGGCGGGACGTCGGGGCCGACCGAGCTCGCCGTCGGCGGGTCGTCGCTGCGCACCGCGTCGGTCACGGTCTCCTTGACCGCCGACGCCGCCTTCTGCGCAGCGGTGGCTGCCTCGTCCTTCACGTCGTCGACGACGGACTGCACTCGCGGGTTCCGCCGAACCTTGCCGGCGGTGTCCTTGATCTGGTCGTAGCGCTCTCGGCCCGCGCGGGCTCCGAGCACGTACCCGACGGCCGCGCCGACGAGCAGGGTCAGCTTCTTCACCGAATCACTCCTCGACGAGTCGGTACCCCGCTCGTCGAGGAGCAATCGCGACGCGTCAGACCAAGGCGGGGTAGTCGGTGTAGCCGGCCGCCCCACCGCCGTAGAAGGTCGCGGTGTTCGGCTCGTTGTACGCAACGCCGTCGCGGATCCGCACGTCGAGGTCGGGGTTGGCGATGTAGGCCCGGCCGAACGCGACGGCGTCGATCAGACCCGCCTCGACGAGGCGCTCCGCCTTGTCGGTCGTGTAGGCGCCCGCGCCGACGATCGGACCCGGGAACGCCTGCTTGAGCTGCGCTCGGTACTCGTCGGTGAGGGCGGGTCCGCCGGCCCAGTCGGGCTCCGACAGGTGCAGGAACGCGAGGTCGCGGCGACCCAGCTCGGCGGCGACGTGCAGGCCGTCGTCGGCCGCGCCGTCGTCGAGCGCCTCGAGACCGTTGAAGACGCCGACCGGCGAGATGCGGATGCCGACCCGGTCGGCCGACCAGGCGTCGACGACCGCGTCGACGGCCTCGAGCATCAGGCGGGCGCGGTTCTCGACCGGTCCGCCGTACTCGTCGTCGCGGTGGTTGCTCACCGAGCTGAGGAACTGGTGCAGCAGGTAGCCGTGGGCGCCGTGGATCTCGACCAGGTCGAAGCCCGCCTCGCGCGCGTTCTCGGTGGCGCGGCGGTAGTCGTCGAGCGTGCGGGCGATGTCGGCGGCGGTCGCGGCGCGCGGGGTCGGGCAGCTGACCCGCAGCGGTCCGCCGTCGGGACCCTTGACCGTGGTGCGGTTGCGATAGGGCAGCGCGGACGCCGACAGCGGCAGCTCGCCGCCGTGGAACGACTCGTGCGAGACCCGGCCGACGTGCCACAGCTGGGCCGCGATGCGCCCGCCGGCCTCGTGCACCGCGTCGGTGATGCGTCGCCAGCCCTCGACCTGCTCGGCCGAGTAGATGCCGGGCGTGTCCATGTAGCCCTTGCCCTCGGTCGAGATCTGCGTCCCCTCGGACACGATGAGGCCGGCGCCCGCGCGCTGCACGTAGTACTCGCGCATCAGGTCGTTCGGCACGTCGCCCGGCGGCGTGGCGCGCATGCGGGTCAGTGGCGCCATCAGCACGCGGTGGGGCAGCTCGACGGCGCCCAGGGTCACGGGTTCGAAGAGGTTCGAGGTCACGTGGAGGATTCAACGCGTCGGCGCGGCGACTATTCCGCGAGGCTCGGGCTCGGCGGCGGTGTGGCCGCCATCGCCCAGCGGATCGTCGACGTCATCGCGATTCCGGCTCCTCGGACCGCGGTGGCCTCGGTGATCGGCAGGTAGGGCAGGCGGAGCGGACGCCGCGCCCAGCGCGGCAGCAGGCCGATCGCCGCAGCGCACAGCAGCGAGTACGGTGCCCGCTGGCTCAGGGGGACCGGCGGGCGCAGCAGGATGAAGCGCCCGGCCTCACGCGCCGCGGCGGTGCTCTCGAGCTCGGGGCGGTACTCGGCCAGCGCGTCGTCGAGTTCGGCGACCGTGGTGGGGATCCGTTCGCCGCCCAGCGCGACCCCGGTGTGCGCCGCCTGCGCGACGTAGGCGTCGCGCTCGGACGGCGACAGCGCGACGGCGCCGTACCGGTCGTGCGCACGCAGGAAGCTGTCGACCTCGGCGACGTGGACCCAGCGCAGCAGGTGCGGGTCGTCGGCGCGGAACGGTCGGCCGTCGGGGGCGACGCCCTCGATGCGGCGGTGCACCGCACGCACGATCGCGACCGCGCAGTCGGCGTCGTCGGTGGTCGCGAACGTCGTCTCGGCGATGAATCCGCTGGTGCGCTGGAGGCGCCCCCACGGGTCGCCACGGTAGCCCGAGTGCTGGTCGACCGCCGCCATCGCGAGCGGGTGCAGCGACTGCAGCAGCAGGGCGCGGATGCCGCCCACGAACATCGACGAGTCGCCGTGCACGCGTGCGATCGGGTCGTCGAGGGTGAACCGGCGCGGACCCGGAGCCGTCCAGATCCGCTCCCGGCGGCGGGGTCCTTCGTCGCCGGCGACCCGCTCGAACACCGCGTCGCCGATGCGGCGCCGCACGGTCTCGATCGGGTTCACCCCACCAGTGTGCCGTGAAACGTTGCCGCAACGACCGCTCCATCTGCCATCATCCTGTCTGTGAACAGCCTGAGCGGCGGGGAGGTCGGCGTGCCGTGACCCTCACGTCCTCTCATGTCTCGAGCGAGGAGATGGTCCTGCTGCCCGGCAAGCGGGTCGAGCGGTCCGGCGTCGTCACCTGGTCGGCGAGCCTCCGTGGTCCGCGCACCGTGTCCGCCTTCGTCGAGCACGCCGCGACGCGCGGCCGTCACCGACCTACGGCACGACCGTGGCTGCTGGCGTTCCTTCCCATCGCGATGCGGTCAGGACGGTCGAGACTGGTCGTCGACGGACCCGTCGACGCCGGAACGATCGCCAACCTGATGGAGTGGCAGGAGCTGCACCACCATTGGTGGCCGAAGAGCACGTGCGTCGTCGAGATCCGCGCCGACGTCGTGGACGAGCCCCGCGTGCCTCGCCGTGCTGGTGCGGTCACGTGCTTCTCAGGCGGGGTCGACAGCGCTTTCACGCTGCTGCGTCACGCCCCGGGCGCCGCCGACGGTCCGTACCGTCGCACCCGACTTGCCGCCGGTCTCATGGTGCACGGGTTCGACATGTCGCACCGCGACGACGTCTGGTTTCCGGGTGCGTGGGAGCGCACGGCTCGCATGCTGCGAGCGCACGGTGTCGATCCACTGTGGCTGCGCACCGATCTGCGGCGCGAGGGTCGCAGCGCCGGACTCGGCTGGGGCAAGGTCGCCCACGGGCCGGCGCTCGCGGCGGCGCTCGCCTTCGTCGAGCAGGCCCACGACGTCACCCTGATCCCGTCGACCTACCCCTACCGCCACGGCACGAAGTGGGGGTCGACGCCGCTCGCCGACCCGTTGCTGGGCTCGGGCGCCCGCCCGCTGTGGCACGACGGTGCGGCGCACGACAAGCTCGACAAGATCCTGGCGATCGCGCACGACCCGGCCGTCGCGGCCGACCTGCGCGTCTGCTTCGTGGGCGGGCAGCACGACCGGAACTGCGGCACCTGCTTCAAGTGCCTCGCGACGCAGGCCGGCTTCTGGCTGGCCGGTGTCGACGCCCCGGCCGCGTTCCCGCGGCGGGCCACCCTCGAGGAGGTGTCGGAGATCGAGCTCAAGGATCCGTACAAGGTGGCGCTCGGGCGTCACGTCGTCCGGGAGGCACGGCGCCGGGAACGCGCCGACGTCGAGCGCGCCGTCATGACCGCGCTGGACCGTGTCGGTGCCACGGCGAGGACCGACGCATGAGCGCGCGCGACTGGCTCGCCGACTTCGCGGCCCGGGTGCGGGAGCGCGACGTCGACGGTGCGCTGCCCCTGTTCGATCCCGCGTGCCTGTCGTTCGGCACCCGGGTCGAGGTGGCGCGCGACCGCGAGAGCCTCGCGGCCGACCAGTGGACCCCGATCTGGCACGCCACGACCGGCTTCGACTTCACCGAGATCGAGACGGTCGCGACCGGTCCCGACGTCGTCGTGGCGGCGACGCGCTGGACGTCGGTCGCCGACCTCGACGGCCGCACGCGCACGGGCCGCGCGACCGTCGTGCTCCGCGCCGACCCCGACGCCCCCCACGGCTGGCTCTGCACCCACACCCACTTCTCGGCCCCGCCCGACCCCGAGCCGCTCTGATCCCGCTGAGTGTCACGTTCTGACCAGTTTTGGGGGTCGAAACCTGTCGAAACGCGACACTCAGCGGGGACTCGGGCTGAGCATCAGGGGCGGGCGGCGCGGCGGCGGGCCTGCTCGGCGGGGTCGGGCACGGGCACCGCGGCGATGAGCCGCTGGGTGTACTCCTCGCGGGGGCTGGTGAGGACCTCGGTGCGGGGTCCGACCTCGACCAGCCGGCCGTGCTGCATGACCGCCACCCGGTTCGCGAGGGAGTCGACCACCGCGAGGTCGTGGCTGATGAACAGGCACGCGAACTGCAGACGCT
>JALRKU010000417.1 GCA_023254755.1 Aeromicrobium sp.
CGCCCACCGGCTCTCCACCGCCGAGAACGCCGACCGCGTGCTGGTGTTCGACGCGGGGCGTCTCGTCCAGGACGGCACCCACGACTCCCTGGTCGCCGACACCGACGGCGTCTATGCCCGCCTGCACGCCAGCTGGGTCGCCCAGGCGTCGCTCGGCGGCTGAGTCGTCCGGCGTCGCCGATACAGTGAGCCCGTGACCGACGAGCCCGACGTCCAGACCGGGGTGGGCGAGCCCGACGCGTTCGAGCGGCTGTGGACCCCGCACCGCATCGTCTACATCAAGGGCGAGGGCAAGCCGGCCACCGGCGAGGCGGCCGACTGCCCGTTCTGCGAGATCCCGCAGCGAGGCGACGACCACGACGCCCTCATCGTGCGGCGTGGTGAGCACGCGTACGTCGTGCTCAACCTCTACCCGTACAACGCGGGCCACCTGCTGGTCTGCCCCTACCGCCACGTCGCGGACTACACCGACCTGACGCCGCAGGAGACCGACGAGGTCGCCCGGCTGACGCAGCAGGCCATGCGGGTCATGCGCCGCGTGTCGTCGCCGCACGGCTTCAACCTGGGCATGAACCAGGGCGCCGTGGCGGGCGCCGGCATCGCGGCCCACCTGCACCAGCACGTCGTCCCGCGATGGGGTGGCGACGCCAACTTCATGCCGGTCATCGGCCGGACCAAGACCATGCCTCAGCTGCTCCGCGACTCTCAGCAGATGATCGCCGCGGCCTGGGCCGACGAGGAGGGGTGAGGCGTGCTCGAACGCTTCCGCCAGTTCTGGACCAACGTGTGGGCGCCGCTCGCGAACCTGTTGCTGCGGCTGGGCGTCAAGCCCGACCACGTCACGATCGTCGGCACGCTCGGGGTGTGCTTCGGCGCCCTGTTCTTCTTCCCCCGCGGCGAGCTGTTCTGGGGCGTCATGTTCATCACGGCGTTCGTGTTCAGCGACATCATGGACGGCTACATGGCACGAGCGTCCGGGCAGTCGTCGAAGTGGGGCGCGTTCCTGGACTCGACGCTCGACCGGTTCGGTGACGCTGCCATCTTCGGCGGTCTGGCGATCTACTACACGACCGTGCACGCCGAGGCCGACCTCGGCAGCGTGCGGACCTACTTCTACCTGAGCCTGGCGTGCCTCGTGCTGGGCTCGATCACGTCCTACGCCCGGGCCCGCGCCGAGTCCCTGGGCATGCAGGCCAAGGGCGGCATCGCCGAGCGGTCCGACCGACTGGTCTCGATCCTGGTGATGACGGGATTCAACGGCCTGCTCGACTGGGACTTCCTCACCGAGATCACGCTGTGGGCCCTGGCGCTCGCGAGCGCCGTCACGGTCCTCCAGCGCATGCTCATCGTGCACAAGCAGGCCGTCGCCAATCCGGGTCTCGGGGCGCCGTGAGGCGCTGACCTGCGGCGATGATGTGACACGCGGGATGTTACATCGTGGTTGACACATAGCGTCCGTCGTCGCATGCTGACGGTATGACGAACACGCTGCCTGACCTCGACACCCTCCCGGAGCTGCCCGAGATCGACGCGCAGATGACGCGCGAGGAGTACCACGAGACGCTGCGCGGCCTGTCGCAGGCGTCGGCCGAGCGCTACTTCAACGCCTTCGTGGACATCGACTGGAGTCACCCCGACTTCTCGATCGAGCCCGACGACGAGCGCTGGGTGCTCCCTGAGATCGACGCGATCGGCGGGTCCGACTGGTACAAGAGCCAGCCGTTGGCGAAGCAGATCCGCATCGGGCAGTGGCGCCAGGCCAACATCATGAAGGTCGGCGTGCAGTTCGAGAACCTGCTGATCCGCGGGATCATGGTCTACGCCTTCAAGTCCCCCAACGGCAACCCCGAGTTCCGGTACCTCATGCACGAGGCGACCGAGGAGTGCCACCACAACCAGATGTTCCAGGAGGGGGTCAACCGCATCGGCGCCGAGGTGCCGGGGATGCCGTGGATCCTGCGCAAGACCGGCACGGTGATCGCGTCGAGTGCGGGCTGGGGGCCGATGGCGTTCTTCATCGCCGTCCTGGCCGGCGAGGAGCCGATCGACCACACGCAGAAGGCGATCCTGCGGGCCGGTGACGCGATGCATCCGATGATCCAGCGCATCATGCAGATCCACGTGGCGGAGGAGGCGCGACACATCTCGTTCGCCCACGCCTACGTCAAGCGTCACGCGCAGCGCCTCAGCTGGCTCGAGCGCCAGTGGATCTCGCTGCTCTACCCGGTCATCATGCGCATCGCCGGCGACGCGATCCTGGTCCCCCCGAAGCAGATGGCGCGCGAGTTCGACATCCCGACGTCGGTCATGAAGGAGCTGTACTGGGACGCTCCGGAGTCGCGCGAGCGGCTGTCCGAGGTCTTCGCCGACGTGCGCATGCTCGCGGAGGAGGCCGGCCTGATGACGCCGCTGTCGCGACGCGTGTGGAAGCTGCTCAGGATCGACGGACGCCCCAATCGCTACCGCAGCGAGCCGGCGACGGTCTTCTCGGCCGACGCCGACGCCGCCTGAGGTCGCGACGTGCCTCACGTCGTCACCCAGCCGTGCTGCGCGGACGCCTCCTGTGCGTTCGCCTGCCCGGTCAACGCCATCCACCCGACGCCGGACGAGCCGGACTTCGCCACGGCCGACATGGTCTACATCGACCCCGTCTCGTGCGTCGACTGCGGTGCGTGCGTCGGCGCGTGCCCGGTGGGGGCCATCAAGGCCGACACGAAGCTCGCCGACCACGAGCTGCCGTTCGTCGAGCTCAACCGGCTGTTCCACGAGGAGCGTGCGACCCCGCCGATCCAGGCGCCGGTGCCACCGGTCGTCGGTCGACGGGAGCGGGGCCGGCTCTCCGTCGCCGTCGTCGGCGCGGGGCCCGCGGCGCTGTACGCCGCGGACGAGCTGCTGCGGCGCCCTGGCGTCGAGGTGACGGTCATCGACCGGCTGCCCACCCCGTACGGACTGGTCCGCGCGGGCGTGGCACCCGATCACCCCGAGACGCGCACGATCGATCGCCTGTTCCGCATGATCGAGGACCAGGACGGGTTCTCCTACGCTCTCGGCGTCGAGGTCGGCACCGACGTCTCCCACGCCGAGCTCTCAGCTGGCCACGACGCGGTCGTCTACGCCACGGGCGCCTCGTCGGACCGACGCCTCGGCATCCCGGGGGAGGACCTGGCGGGAAGCGCCACGGCGACCGACTTCGTGGCGTGGTACAACGGCCACCCCGACCACGTCGCCGATCGGTTCGACCTGTCTCACGAGCGGGCCGTCGTCGTCGGCAACGGCAACGTCGCGCTCGACGTGGCGCGGGTCCTGGCGACCGATCCGGAGCGACTCGCGTCGACCGACGTCGCCGACCACGCGCTCGAGGCTCTCCGGGCCAGCCGGGTG
Organism: Aeromicrobium sp.; assembly: GCA_023254755.1. Classification (GTDB taxonomy): domain Bacteria; phylum Actinomycetota; class Actinomycetes; order Propionibacteriales; family Nocardioidaceae; genus Aeromicrobium. Next base: position 3,382 of record JALRKU010000417.1, read on the forward strand.
CGCGAGGTGGTCGTGCTCGCGCGGCGCGGACCGGGACAGTCCGCGTTCACGCTGCCCGAGATCACCGGCCTCGCTGAGCGCGACGACATCGAGCTGGTGGTCGACGGCGACCTCGGCACCGTCGTCGACGACCGCATGGACCAGCAGAAGATCGAGGTCCTGCGCGCCGCGCTGTCGTCCCAGCGCGTGCTGCCCGGATCGCGTCGTGTCGTGCTGCGCTACCGTCGGACGCCGGTCGAGATCCTCGGCGAGGACGCCGTGACGGGGGTCCGACTCGCCCGCACCGACCTGGTGACCGGCGACGGGCAGGTCCGCGCCGTCCTCACCGACGAGACCGAGCTCCTCGAGACCGGGATCGTCCTGCGCTCCATCGGCTACCGCGGCCGCCCGATCGCGGACCTGCCGTTCGACGAGCACCGCGCCGTCGTGCCGAACGTCCGCGGGCGCGTCGACGACATGCCGGGGGT
>JALRKU010000089.1 GCA_023254755.1 Aeromicrobium sp.
GCGTTCGGGTACGAGATCGGGCACGTCCTGCGCGACGGTCTCGAGCGCATGTACGGCGCGGGCACCGACGACGACCGGTCGCGCGACGTCATCTACTACCTGACCGTCTACAACGAGCCGTATGTCCAGCCGGTCCAGCCCGAGGGGATCGACACCGAGGGTCTGCTGAAGGGCGCCTACCTGCTCAAGGGCGCCGACGGAGCCCGCGCCCGCGTCATGGCGTCCGGCGTGGCGGTCCCGTGGGCGCTCGAGGCGCAGCAGGTGCTGGCCGAGAAGTACGGCGTCGCGGTCGACGTGTGGTCGGTGACCTCGTGGAACGAGATCGCCCGCGACGCGATCGACGTCGAGCGCTGGAACTTCAACCACCCCGGCGAGGAGCCCCGCGTGCCGTGGATCTCCCAGCGACTGGCCGGCTCGGAGATCCCCAGCGTCGCGGTGAGCGACTACATGCGCGCCGTGCCCGACCAGATCTCACGCTGGATGCCCGGACCGTGGCAGTCGCTGGGCACCGACGGCTTCGGCTTCGCCGACACCCGCGCCGCGGCACGCCGCTTCTTCCAGGTCGACACCGCGTCGATCGTGGTCGGCGTGCTGTCCGAGCTGGCGCAGCGCGGCGAGATCGACCGCTCGGTCGTCGCCGAGGCGTTCACGTCGCTGCGCGTCGACGACCCGACGGCCGTCGCCGGCGTCGCGCAGGAGGGCGGCGACGCGTAGCCGTCCAGACGGTTGCGGAGGGCGACCAGTGGCTGATGCGAGGGCTCGTCCTAGGATCGGGCTCATGCGTCGAACGATGGCGGCCCTTCGCGACTGGCCCTACACCTTCGCGGTCGCGCTGTCCCTGGCCGTCGGCATCACCGCGATCGTCGCCTCGCGCGAGCTCGGCATCGGGCTGAAGGACCCCGAGGGGTTCCTCGGTCCGGCCTACGTCCGCCTACCGTTCATCGGTCTGCTGTTCTTCGTGGTCGGCGTCGGCCTGCTCGCGGGGTGGCGCGCCTGCATCAAACACCAGATGTCGTTCACCGACGCGGTCGGCGACATCATCCGCAACGAATGGTCATGGGCACGCGTCGGCAACATCGCGACGGGCCTGCTGGCGTTCTACGTCTGCTACGTCAGCTACCGCAACCTCAAGAGCTACCTGCCGAAGATCCGCACGTCCGACGGACAGCCGATCCTCTACGACAGCGACATGCTGCGGCTCGACCACTGGCTGATGTTCGGCCACAACCCCGCACCGCTGCTGCACGACCTGCTGGGCACGAACGTCGCGGCGCAGGTGCTCGCGGTGTCGTACGTGTTCTACCTCCCGCTCATCCCGCTCGTGCTGGGGGCGCTGCTGGTCTGGAACCGCGACATGTCGCTCGGCGCCTGGTTCGCGACGGCGCTCAGCCTCAACTGGGTGCTCGGCACGATCAGCTACTACCTGGTGCCGACGCTCGGTCCCGGCTTCGCGCAGCCGTCGATGTTCGCCGACCTCCCCGAGAACCCGGCCTCGACGCTGCAGAACGCGCTCTTCCGCGGTGGCAGCCAGTTCAAGGAGGACCCGAGCGGCGACCACATCTACGGCATCGCGGGCTTCGCGTCGCTGCACGTGTCGGTCGTCGTCACGGCGTGCCTGTTCTTCGAGCGCACGGGCCAGAAGCTGGTCGTGCGGATCTGCGCATGGGCGTTCCTGTGCACCACGGTCCTGGCGACCATCTACTTCGGCTGGCACTACCTCGCCGACGACGTCGCCGGCGCGCTGATCGGCTGGCTGTCGGTCTCGATCGGCGCCTGGGCCTCGGGCAACCGCGGCCGAAGACGACGGCGACACGTCGAGACGATCCCGGAGGCACCGGTCCCCGCGGCCTGAGCCCGTCGGGCTACAGCGCGACGTCCTCCGCGGCGTCGTCGACCGCCGCGACGACCGGCGGCACCTCGGTGAGCTGTCCCTGCTCGCCGCGGCGCAGCAGCGCCCGCCACCGCTTGCGCTGGTACGTGGCCGCCGGGTGCGTCTCGACGAACTCGAGGAGCAGCCGCACGAACTCCTCGGGATGGTCCTTGTGCGGGAAGTGCCCCGAGTTCTCCAGGACGTGCACGTCGGAGACCTCGGTGGGCGCCGCCTCGGCGTGGGTGGCCGGGATGACCACGTCGTCGCGCCCCCAGACGACCATGACGGGCATGAGTCGGGCCAGGTAGCCGCGGTCGGTCATGGTGACGAACTGGCCGCGCCAGTCGAGCACGTGGCTGGTGACGCGCTGCACGGCCGTGCGGGTGGCCGGGTCGGCCAGCGACTCGTAGATGCGAGCGACCTCGTCGAGGTCGCGGGTCGCCGTCATCGGCAGGTGGGACAGCGCCGTCATGGTGCGGCTGACGAGCGGCCGCCACGGACGGAGGGTCGCGACGCGCAGCGCCGCACTGCTGCCGGGCACCGTCAGGAAGCGGATCAGCGGCGTGACGTCCTTGCCGAGGCCACCGGTGGCCACCAGGACGACCCGCTCGGTGCGCTCGGGGAACTGGTACGCGAACTGCATCGCGACGCCGCCGCCGAAGCTGTGGCCGACCACGGTGACCTCGTCGATGCCGAGGATGGTCAGCAGGTCGCGCATCCCGTTGGCGTAGCCGCCCAGTGAGTAGTCGGCGTCGGGCTTGTCGGACTCGCCGTGACCCAGGAGGTCGGGGGCGATGACGGTGAAGTGCTTGGCCAGCTCGGGGATGACCGGGAGCCACGTCGAGGAGTCGCAGGCCAGCCCGTGCAGCAGCAGGAGCGCGGGGCCCTGGCCCTGGATGCGGAACGCCCGGCGGTATCCGTGGACGACGACGTACTGGACGTCCTGCGCGCTCTCCATCATCACATCGTAGGGACGACCCACCGGCGCCGTCGTTGCGCGGCAACAGGTGTGACGTACGCCTCATGGTGGGCTGGCCTAGACTCGTGGGGTGCCGAAGCCAGCCGACGTCGAAGCCGAGCTCGCCGACATCGTCTCGCGTGTCCTCGGGTGCGATCCCGACGACGTCGTGCCCGGCGCGTCGCTCGTCGAGCTCGGCGCGGACTCGCTCACGATCGTCGAGATCGGCGAGGAGCTGGGACGCCGGTTCGACCTCTACCTGACCGACCAGACCATCGACGGTCTGCGCACGGTCGACGACGCCGTGCGCGCGGTCGTGCGGCACGACGGCAGCGGTCCCACGGCTCACGACGCGCCACCGGTGCCCGCCCACCCGCTGTCCTCCACAGCCCCGAACGGGACTCTCGGCGCCCAGGAGACCGACGGCGCCGCGACCTCGCTGCTCGACGACGGCCCTCCCGTCGACCCCGAGGTGGCCGGACGACGCGCGTGGCGAGCGACGCGCTGGCTGGCGGTCGTCGGCGTGGTCATCGGTGGTGGCATCGGTCTGGTGCTGGCCGCCCTCGTCGGGGCGAGCGGTCTCGGCGACGTCGACCTGCCGCCGCTGCCCTCGTCGACGACCGCGGCTCCGACCCCGACCGCCACGACGCCGTCCCCGTCCCCGACGCCCACTGACGAGGCCACGGACACGACACCCGAGCCGACGCTGACGGCGGAGAAGTCGCAGGTCGCGCCGGGCGAGCGCTTCATCCTGTCGGGCAGCTTCCCCGAGCTGGGCGAAGGTGCGGTGCTGCAGGTCGAGGTGCGCGAGAACGGCGGTTCGTGGGACGAGTTCCCCGTCAAGGCCCAGACCCGCGACGGCGGAGAGTTCAGGACCGAGCTCTACACCTCGCGCACGGGCGCCCGCGAGTTCCGTCTGAGGTCGATCGAGACCGACGAGACCACGCCGGTCGTCAAGGTCACGATCGGCTGATCGTCAGACCACCTGGTGCAGCCAACGCACGGGTGCGCCCTCGCCGGCGTGCCGGAACGGCTCCAGCTCCGCGTCCCACCGCACCCCAAGAAGCGCGTCGAGCGCCGTGTCGAGGTCGACCTCGCCCGACGCCGCCTTGGCGCGGATCGCCTTGATCCGGTCCTCGGGGATGAGGATGTCTCCGTGCAGGCCCACCATCGCGTGCTGCAGGCCCAGCGTCGGCGTGTAGGAGTAGCGGCAGCCCTCGGTGGTCGACGTCGGCTCCTCGGTGACCTCGAACCGCAGCTGCTCCCAGCCGCGCAGCGACGACGCGATCGCAGCGGCGGTGCCGGCCGGCGCCTGCCACGACAGCTCGGCCCGGTAGGTGCCGTTCTCGGCCGGCTGCTTCACCCAGGCGAGGTCGGCTCGGTCTCCGAGCACGTTGGCCACGGCCCACTCCACGTGCGGCAGCATGGCCGACGGTGCAGAGTGCACGAAAAGGACGCCCCGCGTCGGGGGCTGCGGCGTTGTGAACTTCATCGGTGCCTCCCTGGCTCGCCTTCCCCAGCGTCAGCAGTGGCACCTCTGGTCACAGTGTGACCGATATCGACCGGCAGGACAACATCTGTGTGATTTCGTCGCCGCAGGTCAGCGCACCAGATGACGCTCCTGGACGCCCTTTTGCGCCCACAGGTCGAGCACCTCGTGCTGGTCGTCCCACGCCGCGATCGGACGGAACCCGTCCTCGACGAGGTGGTCCCAGATCTCGCCCTTGACGACGAGGTCCTTGCGGTAGTCGCCGACGATCCGCAGGTACAGGCCGTCGTACGGGATGTCGTGCTGCTCGAGCCAGATGATCGCCTGGTCGCGCCAGATGAACTCGCGCGAGGTCACCACCACGACCGCTCTGCCGTCGGCGTGGTCCGCCCGGGCCGCGTCGGCCACGTCGGCGTGCGGCGGGCAGTCGGCAGCCGCCGCGTGGAAGGCGTGGAAGTTCCGCTCCTCGCCCTCCAGGTGGTGCTGGATCGACGACGTGTCGCACAGACACCCGTCGAGGTCGTAGATCACCGCGTCGCGCATGGCACCGATGATGCCAGTGGCGCGCTGGATAGGGTGGCGCCCGAGGGGCGGTAGCTCAGCTGGTCAGAGCAAGGGACTCATAATCCCCGGGTCGCGGGTTCAAGTCCCGCCCGCCCTACGCAGCGCCCCGCGCAGGACGAGCAGATCCTGTCGACGCACGAGGCCGGACCCGTCTCGGGTCCGGCCTCGTGCTGATCTCCGCGGAGATCTGCTGGCTCCTCCACTTGGACTCGAACCAAGAACCTGCCGATTAACAGTCGGCTGCTCTGCCAATTGAGCTATAGAGGATCGGCTCCGGCGGAGCCGGTGCGCGACCACCCACTCTAGCAACAGCACCCCGCAGATGTCGCATCGCCTCCGCCTCGACCCGACGCACCACCGCCACGCCGATGCCGAGCCGCTCCCCCACTGCTCGGCGCGACAACGGGCCGGTGCCGGGATCCAGCCCGAGGCGCAGCCGGAGGACCGCGGCCTGCTCGTCGGCGAGCCCGTCGAGCCACGACGTCGGGTCGTCGTCGAACGGTGACGCGACCGCCTCGACCAGCTCGTCCGTGGGCGGCACGCGGAGCTCCGCGAGCACCTCGCCGCCGATCCACGACCAGGCGTACGTCGCGAGGCGCACACCCCGCTCGGGATCGAACCGGTCGATCGCACGGATCAGCCCGACCGTCCCGGCCTGCACCGCGTCGGCCAGGCGGTCGTCGCGAGCGCCCAGCATCAGGGCGCGCAGCACGACCGAGCGCAGGGTGGCCACGACCAGCTCGTCGCGGGCAGCGCTGTCGCCCTCGGCCGCACGACGGGCGAGACCCCTCTCGGTCTCGCGCGACAGCGGAGGGTGAGCAAGGGCCCTGCGGCAGAAGTCGTCCACCGGTCCACCGTCGCGTTGACGAGGCGGGGACGACAGCCTCGGTGAGGCAACCTGTGGACGGACGCGGCCGGACGTCAGGCGTTGGGGACGCCGAGGATCAGGTCGCGCGCCTCGCGGTGCTGCTGCTCCAACGCGATCAGCTCGCCGAAGACCTCCTGGTACCGCTCCGCCTCGGCCACCGGGTCGGTGCGCTGCAGCCGCGACTTGACCTCGGAGATGCGGCGCCCGAGCGACAGCAGCCGCAGTCGGGCCAGGACCGAGCTGACCACGGCCTCGACGTTGGACTGCCCCGCCAGCATCGGCTCGACCGCGGCGACCTCGAGGATCTTGCGCGGCGTGTCGCCCTCGACCGCGTCGAGGGCCCGCGGCAGCCACGTGGAGTCCTCCGTGTCGGGCCAGCCTTGCCCCTGCAGGTGCACGAAGAGATGGCGGGCGATCGGGTGGCTGAAGTCCTCGGGCACCAGCCCGGCCAGGTGGTGCCGCGCCACGTGCGGGTACTGCGTCAGCGCCTTGAGCGCCTCGCGCTCGTCGGCGAACTGCGGTCCGCCGATGCTGGGCGCGGCAGGCTGCTCGACCGGAGCCTGCGGCGCCGTGACGACGGCGCCGCCCTCGCGCGCAGGAGCCGGCTTGCGGTCGGCGAGGCGACGGTGCTCGGCGCGGACCCGACCGACGTCGACGCCCACGCGCCCGGCGATCTCCCTCAGCAGCTCGTCGACCTTGGACTTGTCACGGATCGACCGCACCAGCGTCACCGCCTCGCGCACCGCGTCGACGCGCTGGTCGCCGCGCTCGAGGTCGTACGAGCGCAGCATGTTGTCGAGCACGAACCGGTACAGCGGGATGCGTCCGGCGATCAGCTGCTGGACCGCCTCGTCGCCGTCGGCGATGCGCAGGTCGCACGGATCCATGCCGCGCGGCTCGACCGCCACGTACGTCTGCGACACGAACTGCTGGTCGCCCTGGAAGGTCTTCAACGCGGCTCGCTGGCCCGCCTCGTCGCCGTCGAAGGTGAAGACGACCTCGCCACGGAAGGCGTCGTGGTCGAGCATCAGCCGACGCAGCACCCGGGCGTGGTCCTCCCCGAACGCGGTGCCGCAGGTCGCGACGGCCGTGGTGACCCCGGCCTCGTGGCACGCCATCACGTCGGTGTACCCCTCGACGATCACCGCCTGGCTCTGTCCGGAGATGCTGCGACGTGCCAGGTCGATGCCGTACAGCACCTGGCTCTTCTTGTAGATCGGCGACTCGGAGGTGTTGAGGTACTTGGCCTCGATGCGGTCGTCGTCGAAGATGCGCCGCGCGCCGAACCCGACGATCTCGCCGGTCATCTCGCGGATCGGCCACATCAGACGCCCGCGGAACCGGTCGTAGAGACCGCGGTTGCCGCGGCCTGCCAGGCCTCCCGTGACGAGCTCGTCGTCGGTGAAGCCCTTGCCGCGCAGGTGGTCCACCAGCGCCTCGCCCGACCGCGGCGAGAACCCCATCCCGAACCTCTCGGCGGCAGCCTGGGTGAATCCGCGGTCCTGCACGAAGCGGCGACCCTCCTGGGCCTCGGGCGCGGTGCCGAGGTAGGCGGCGTAGAACTCGCCGGCGAGTCGGTGCGCCTCGAGCAGCCGTGGCCGCTGGTTGGGCTCGCGCCGGGGCCCCGGGGTCGAGCCCTCCTCGTAGCGCAGCACGACGCCGTACTTGGCGGCGAGGCGCTCGACCGCCTCGACGAACGTGAGGCCCTCGATCTCCATCAGGAACCGGTAGACGTCACCGCCGACGCCGCAGCCGAAGCAGTGGTACGTGCCGACCGACGGCCGGACGTTGAACGACGGCGACTTCTCGTCGTGGAAGGGGCACAGACCCTTGCGGGCGCCGCCGCCGGCGTTGCGCAGGGCCACGTACTGCTCGACGACCTCGTCGATCCTGGCGCGTTCGCGGACGACCTGGATGTCCTCCTGCACGATCCGCCCGGCCATGGCTGGATCCTACGTCGCTCAGTCCAGCAGCCGCAGGCCCCAGGTGCGGGCCGACACGTCGGTGAGGCTGGCGACCTGGTCGATCACGGCACGCAGACGTCCGGCGTCGTCGGTCGCGGCCGCGTGGTCGGCCGCGAAGTCCGGCTCCAGGTCACGACCCTCGGTGCGCACCAGCACGTCGACGAGCGCCCGGAGCAGCTCGCGCTGCCGGTCCTGGACCTCGGCGCGCCGGTCGGTCCGCATGACGTAGTGGGCCGCCAGGGCCTTGAGCACGGTGATCTCGTCGCGGGTGCCCTGAGGCACCTCGAGGTCCGCCTCGTAGCGGATGAGAGGGCCCGACCCCCACCGCTGCACGGTCGCCGCCTGCGCCGCCGTGGCGAATCGACCGATCAGCGTGCTGGTGAAGTTCTTGAGCTCGGCCCGCGCGGCCCGGCTCCCGTCGAACGCGAGCACGGGCCAGTCCTCCAGCCCGTGGAGCCGCTCGAGCGCCGCGCCGAGCCGGTCGTCGTCGGCCGTCTCGTCGTACCACTCCCGCGCCACCGCGAACACGTCCGCGAGCTCGAGGACGGCCGGGTCGAGCGCGAAGAACCCACCGAAGACCGCGTCCTCGACGTCGTGCACCGAGTAGGCGATGTCGTCCGACAGATCCATGACCTGCGCCTCGATCGGCCGACGCCCGTCGGGCGCGCCGGCGCGCAGCCAGTCGAAGACCGGGCGGTCGTCGGGATACACGCCGAACTTCGCGCCGCCGTCGGGCGCGTGACCGCGGGCCCACGGGTACTTCACGCAGGCCGACAGCGTGGCGCGCGTCAGGTTCAGCCCCACGCTCATCCCGTCGGCGTCGAACGTCTTGGACTCCAGCCGCGCGAGCAGACGCAGGGTCTGCGCGTTGCCCTCGAAGCCACCGCACGACGCCGCGGCTGCATCGAGCGCCACCTCGCCGGTGTGGCCGAACGGCGGGTGGCCCAGGTCGTGCGACAGCGCCGCCGAGTCGACGACGTCCGGGTCGCAGCCCAACGACTTTCCGAGCTCACGCGCCACCTGGGCGACCTCGAGGGTGTGGGTGAGACGGTTGCGCACGAAGTCGTCCGAGCCCGCGCCCATGACCTGGGTCTTGGCCGACAGCCGTCGCAGCGCCGACGAGTGCACGATGCGGCCACGGTCGCGCTCGAACGGCGAGCGCTCGGTGCGCTTCGGAGGCTCGTCGACGAACCGCTCCCAGGCCTCCGGGCCGTACGCCTGCACGCTCATGTCGGGGCCGACGCTACCGGTGCCGCGGCGCCGGGCTGTCGGGACCGCGTCAGAACCGGCCGTTGCGCGGCCGCGGCTGGCAGCGCGGGCACCAGTACGACGACCGGTTCATGAACGCGTCGCGCCGGATCGGGGTGCCGCAGCGGTCGCACGGGTGCCCCTCCTGGCCGTAGGCCTGCAGCGACCGGTCGAAGTAGCCGCTGTTGCCGTTGACGTTGACGTAGAGGGCGTCGAACGACGTGCCGCCCTGCGCGAGCGCGTCGGTCATGACGTCGACCGCGTGCCCCAGCAGCTCCTCGGCCTCGCGTCGGCGCAGGTGTCGGGTGTTGCGCGCGTAGTGCAGCGGCGTGCGCCACAGCGACTCGTCGGCGTAGATGTTGCCGACGCCCGACACGAGCGTCTGGTCCAGCAGCGCCCGCTTGACGCCCGTCTCCCGCCGTCGCAGCCGGGTGACGAACTCGTCGACGTCGAACGCCGGGTCGAGCGGGTCGCGCGCGATGTGGGTGATCTCGCTCGGCACGACCGAGCCGTCGACCTCGACCAGCCCGTCGCTGAACGACATCCCGCCGAAGATCCGCTGGTCCGCGAATCGCAGCTGCGAGCCGTCGTCGAGGTCGAGCGAGACCCGCTGGTGCCGAGCCGGCGGCGCGTCGGGCGTGCCGACCAGGAACTGTCCGCTCATCCCGAGGTGACACAACACCGCATCACCGCCGGGTCCGGACCCACCGTCGAGCAGGAGCCACAGGTACTTCCCGCGACGCGCCGCCCCCTCGACCCGCCGTCCCGCGAGGCGTGCCGCGAAGTCGGCCGGACCCGCCTCGTGGCGGCGCATGGAGCGTGGCTCGTGGACCGTGACACGCTCGATCGCGCGACCGACGACGTGCTCGACCAGACCCAGCCGGACGACCTCGACCTCAGGCAGCTCGGGCACGTCAGTCCCGCACGACCACGGTCACACCTGCGCCTCGAGACGGGCGCTGATCGCCCTCCAGGCAATCTCGGCGACCATCTGCTCGGCCTCCTGCTTGGAGCGGCCCGAGCCGCCGCCGAAGGTCTCGTCGCCGACGACGACCTCGGCCGTGAAGGTCTTGTCGTGGTCGGGGCCGGTGCCCTGCAGCACGTAGTACGGGACGCCCAGACCGTTGTTGGCCGAGATCTCCTGCAAGGAGGTCTTCCAGTCCAGGCCGGCGCCCAGCTCGGCGGCACTCTCCATGACCGGGTCGAACACCCGGTGGATGACCTCGGAGGCACGCTCGATGCCGAACTGGACGTAGATCGCGCCGATGATCGCCTCGACGGTGTCGGACAGGATCGACGCCTTCTCGCGACCGCCCGTGGTCTCCTCGCCGCGGCCCAGGCGCAGGTGGTCGCCGATGCCCAGCCGTCGAGCGACGACCGCCAGCGACTTGGCGCTCACGACGGCAGCGCGCAGCTTCGCGAGCTGCCCCTCCGGGAGGTCGGGGTGCGTCGTGAACAGCGTGTCGGTCACGACCACGCCGAGCACCGAGTCGCCCAGGAACTCCAGGCGCTCGTTGTTCGGGATCTGGCCGTTCTCGTACGCGAACGATCGATGCGTCAGCGCGTGCTCCAGCAGCCCGGTGTCGAGATCAGGGACACCGAGCGTCGTCCGGAGCTCGTCGAGCCCGGCCGAGGTGGAGGTCAGAGGACCTGACGACGGTCGCCGCGGGCGCCGTACTGGCCGCACTCGCTGCACGCGTGGTGCGGACGCACCTTGGCGTCGCACGCCGGGTTCGCGCAGTCGACGACCTGGACGACGGTCGTCTTCCACTGCGAACGACGGTGACGCGTGTTGCTGCGCGACATCTTCCGCTTCGGGACTGCCACGGTGACTCCTAAGGAACTTCTGGGGACTCGGGTTGGGCTACCTGCTGGAGCGCCGACCACCGGGGGTCGATCGCAGCTCCGTGCGTGTGCTGAGGATCGTCCGCGAGCCGCGCCCCGCACTCGGGGCACAGTCCCGGACAGTCCGGAACACACCACGGGTCGTGCGGCAGTGTCTCCACCACCGCCTCCCGCAGGAGGGGTTCGAGGTCGAGCAGGTCGTCCTCGAGGGCGTACTCCTCCTCCGACGCGTCCTCGAAGAGGTACAGCTCCTGGAAGTCGACCGTGACGTCGTCCTCGATCGGTTCCAGGCACCGCACGCACTCCCCGGACGCTCGTCCCGAGGCCGTTCCTGTCACCAGGACACCGTCCATGACCGCCTCGAACCGCAGCTCGAGCTCGATCGTGGAACCCTCGGGCACGCCGTAGACGTCGTGGCCCAGATCGGTCGGCGCCTGGACCGTGCGGTGCTCGGTGCGCTCGGTACCCGGCTGTCGACCCCATCCACGGGTCTCGACCACCAGAGGTCCCGGTTGCACTTCTACCATCCGTCCCAGGTGCGTGACTGATCTTCGACCTGCAAGCAGGCCGACGTTCATGGTAGCGCGAACCCTCCTGCCGCGACGAATCGAGGCCCGTGGGTGTCCGACCCGACTGCCATGGTGCAGGGGTGACGGAAGGGACGGTGCTCCACGCCGACCTCGACTCGTTCTTCGCGTCGGTCGAGGTCCGCGACGACCCCCGGCTGCGTGGGCGACCCGTGATCGTCGGCGGTGGAGTCGTGCTCGCCGCGACGTACGAGGCCAAGGCGCACGGGGTCCGCACCGCCATGAACGGACGCCAGGCGCGCGCCCTGTGCCCGGACGCCATCGTGGTGCCGCCGCGGTTCTCGGCCTACACCGAGGCGAGTCGCGCGGTCTTCGAGGTCTTCCGCGACACCACCCCCCTGGTCGAGGGGATCTCCATCGACGAGGCGTTCCTCGAGGTGGGTGGTCTGCTCCGCCTCCGCGGCGAGACCCCGAGCCGGATCGCGTCGCGGCTGCGCGCCGACGTGCTGGAACGAGTCGGCCTGCCGATCTCGGTCGGCGTCGCCCGCACCAAGTACCTGGCCAAGATCGCCAGCGCGTCCGCCAAGCCCGACGGGCTGCTGGTCGTCCCCGTCGAGCAGGAGCTGCTGTTCCTGCACGCACTCCCGGTCGAACGACTGTGGGGCGTCGGCAGGGTCACCGCCGAGAAGCTCCACGCGGCACGGGTCCGCACGGTCGGCGACCTGGCTCGGCTCCATCCCGCGGAGCTCGAGAAGGTCGTCGGTGTCGCGGCAGCACGTCACCTGCACGCCCTGGCCGAAGGCCGCGATCCGCGCCGCGTGACCACGGGCGTCCGCCGACGGTCGATGGGCGCCCAGCACGCGCTGGGCCGCGGCCCCCACGGCGACGAGAAGCTCGAGACGGTGCTGCTGTCGCTCGTCGACCGCGTGGCCCGCCGCATGCGTGCCGCCGGTCTCACCGGCGCCACGATCACGCTGCGCCTGAGGTTCGACGACTTCAGCCGGTCCACCTCCGCGCGCACGCTCCCCCGCCCCACGGCGCACACCGGCGAGATCCTCGACGTCGCACGCGGGCTGCTCCGCGCCCGCCGCGACGAGATCCTCGACCGCGGCTGCACCCTCGTGGGCGTCAGTGTCGGCGGCCTCGACGACAACCCGGCGCAGCTCGCGCTGCCGCTGGACCCCTCCGCCGACCACGTGCTCGACGACACCATCGACGCGGTGCGCGACAAGTTCGGGTCCGCCGCCGTGCGCCGCGCGGTCCAGCTGAGCCACCGCGAGCGCGAGGCGCAGCCGATCCTGCCCGACTGAACCTCAGGCGTACTTGGCCGTGAGACGCCCGAGCACGACCTCGGGGACGAGGGCGCTGACGTCGCCGCCGTGCTTGGCGACCTCCTTGACCAGGCTCGACGCGAGGTACGACCACTCGGGCGAGGTCGGGATGAACACGGTGTCGACGTCGGTGAGGCTGCTGTTCATCTGCGCCATCTGCAGCTCGTAGTCGAAGTCGGTGACGGCCCGTAGTCCCTTGACGATCGCATCGACGCCGTGGGCCGTGCAGAAGTCCACGAGGAGCCCCTGGAAGGACGCCGTCGTGACGTTGGGCAGGTGCGCCGTGGCCTCGTCGAGCAGGGCGATCCGCTCGTCGATCGTGAAGAGGCCCTGCTTGTTCTCGTTGACGAGGACCGCGACGACGACCTCGTCGAACAGGCGCGACGCCCGCTCGAAGATGTCGAGGTGACCGTTGGTCACGGGGTCGAACGAGCCGGGGCACACCACGCGCGTCATGGGACCGACCCTACCGAGGGCTCGCCCTGCCACACGTGCGTCTCGCCGTACCGCTTGTCGCGCAGGGCCGCGTAGCCGTCCGGCCAGGCGAACGGCGTCCGTGAGGACCGCTCCACCACGACGAGGGCGTCGGGCGCCAGGCGCGGCAGCAGCGCGACCAGCTGGGCCTCGAGCCGGTCGTGGTCCAGCGCATAGGGCGGGTCGAGGAAGGCCAGGTCGACCACGTCGGTGGTCGACGCGAGCCACGCGTCGACCGTCGTCGCGCGCACCTGGGCGTCGACGCCGAGGTCGCGCACGTTGCGCCGGATGACGTCGGCCGCTCGGCGGTCGTGCTCGACCAGGGTGACGACGCGCGCGCCGCGCGAGGCCGCCTCGAGTCCCAGGGCGCCCGAGCCGGCGTAGAGGTCGACGACCGCGAGTCCGTCGAGTCCACCGAACGACGCCTCCAGCGACGAGAACAGGGCCTCCCGCACGCGGTCGCTGGTGGGTCGCGTGCCGGCGCCGGGCGGTGTCGCGAGACGCCGCCCGCCGAAGCGGCCGGCGATGATGCGCGTCACGTCCGCTCCAGGAAGTCGGCCTGCTCGGACGCCTCGAGGTCGTGCACGGCGGCCAGCAGGTCGGGGTGCGACGACAGGTCCGGGTCGTCGCCGACGACCTCGGTGGCGGCGGCGCGGGCCTCCTCGATCACCTCGCCGTCCTTGACCACCGACAACAGCCTCAGGCTCGACCTGACACCCGACTGCCGCGACCCCAGGACGTCGCCCTCGCGCCGGAGCTCGACGTCGAGGCGCGACAGCTCGAAGCCGTCCGTGGTCGAGGCCACCGCGTCGAGCCGCTCTCGCGACGGCGAGTCGGCATCGGTCTGCGTGACGAGGAGGCACAGGCCCGCCTCGCTGCCTCGGCCGACCCGCCCGCGGAGCTGGTGGAGCTGGGAGATGCCGAAGCGGTCGGCATCCATCACGACCATGACGGTGGCGTTCGGCACGTCGACGCCGACCTCGACCACGGTCGTGGCGACCAGCACGTCGATCTCACCGGCCGCGAAGCGAGACATCGCGGCGTCCTTCTCGTCGGCGGGCATCCGGCCGTGCAGGGTGCCGACGCGCAGCCCGGAGAGCGGGCCGGCGACGAGCTCGTCGTGCAGCGCGGCCAGGGAACGGGTCTCCGAGGAGGACTCCTCGCCCTCACCGATGCGCGAGACGACGACGTACGCCTGGCGACCGCGTCCGACCTCCTCGCGCACCCGCTCCCAGGCGCGGTCGAGCCACGCAGGACGCTCCGCCGCGGGGACGACGGTGGTCTGGATCGGCTGCCGGCCCGCGGGCAGCTCGGTGAGCGTGGACACCTCGAGGTCGCCGAACACCGTCATGGCGATCGTGCGCGGGATCGGCGTCGCGGTCATGACCAGCACGTGCGGCTTGGTGTCGTAGCGGTCGACGAGCACGGCACGCTGCTCGACGCCGAAGCGGTGCTGCTCGTCGACGACGAGCAGGCCGAGCTCGGCGAGCTGGACGCTCTCCTGCAGCACCGCGTGGGTGCCGACGACGATGCCCGCCGCACCCGACGCGGCGTCGAGCAGCGCCTCCTTGCGGGCCTTGGCGCCCATCGAGCCCGTCAGGAGCCGGACGCGGGTGCCCTCCGCGGCTCCCCCGAGCATGCCGCCCTCGGCGAGCGCCCCCAGCATGGCCGTGATGCCGCGGTGGTGCTGGGCGGCCAGCACCTCGGTGGGCGCCAGCAGCACGGCCTGCGCGCCGTCGTCGACGACCTGGAGCATCGCCAGCAGCGCGACGACGGTCTTGCCCGAGCCGACCTCGCCCTGCAGCAGCCGGTGCATGGGGTGCTCGCGCGCGAGGTCGGCCTCGATCTCCGCGACCACCGCACGCTGCCCGTCGGTGAGCGTGAACGGCAGCAATGCCGGACAAGCCATCGCCGAGGCAATGCACACATTGCGGTCGGAGCGCGGCAGCGTTCAGGGTCGGGTAGGGATCCCGACCCGGGAGCTGTTCAGCCGTGCCGTCAGCCGCTCGGCGACGCAGATCGT
>JALRKU010000213.1 GCA_023254755.1 Aeromicrobium sp.
TCGACGCTCGTCGTGGTCGAGCACCGGATCGAGCCCTGGCTCGCGCTGGTCGACCGAGTCGTCGTGCTCGGCCTCGACGGGACGCTGGTGGCGGACCTCCCGCCAGGCGCCTTCGTCCGTGAGCACCGCGACACCCTCGGCGGTCTCGGCGTCTGGATGCCCGGGCTCCCGGCCCCCGAGCCCAGGGAGCTGCCGGCCGACTGGGTGCGTCCCGCGGCGGTCGTCGACGCGGTCGGGTGGACCGACCTGACGGTCGACCTGACGTCGCGCTCCCTGCGCGGCAGCACCACCACGCGCGCCCTGGAGGACGTGGACGCACAGGCGCGCGGCGGTCGGGTGACGGCAGTGACCGGGCCGTCGGGGGCCGGCAAGTCCACGCTGCTGGCCGCGCTGGGCGGGCTCGTGCCACCGACGTCCGGCACCTGGCACGGCCCGGGCCGTCCGTTCGGCCGCCGCCGTCCCGCAGCGCTCGCGGCCGACCTCGGCTGGGTCACGCAGCAGCCCGAGCACGGCTTCGTGACCACGACCGTGCGCGACGAGGTGCTGACGACGCCCCGCCGGCTGGACCGGTCGGTGGACGTCGACGGTCTGCTCGAGCTCCTGGGCCTCGGCGCGCTGGCCGGGGTGCACCCGTACCGGCTGTCCGGCGGTGAGCAGCGGCGGCTCTCGCTCGCCACGGCCGTCGCCCACCGGCCCGGCGTGGTGCTCCTCGACGAGCCGACGGTCGGACAGGACCGCCTGACCTGGGCCGTCGTCGCGGGGCTCGCGGCGAGCGCCGCCCGCGAGGGGGCGGTGGTCGCGACCGCGACCCACGACGACCTCGTCGTCGCGGTCGCCGACGACCACGTGCGCCTGCTGAGCGGGCGCGTCGCGTGAGGGGCGCCCTCGGGCGGCTGAACCCGCTGGTGCTGCTCTGGGTCGGCTTCGCCTCGCTGTTCGGGTCGTTCGCGATCCGCGACGAGCCGGCCGCGATCGCGGGTGTCGTCGCCTACGCCGTCGCCGGCGTCGTGCTGCTCCCGTCGTGGCGCTACCCGCTCGCGTGCCTGGTGCTGTGCGGGGTGTCCGCGCTGCTCGTCGCGTACTCGGCCTGGCGGCTCGGCAACGCGGACCACGCGCTGGTGGCGGCGCTGCGCATCCTCGTGCTCGCCTGGCCGGGGGCGGTCGTCGTGGCCTTCGTCGACCCGACCCGGCTGGGCGACGAGCTCGCGCAACGGCTGCACGTGCCGGGCCGGTTCGTCGCGTCGTTCGTCGCCGTGCTGCAGCGCACGACCGACCTCCAGGCGACGTGGCAGCAGATCTCCCGCGTGCGCCGGGCCCGGGGTCTGCGCCGCGAGCCGGCCTCGATGACGTTCACGATGCTCGCCTCGTCACTGCGCTCGGCGGGTCGCATGGCCATCGCGATGGACGCACGGGGCTTCGCCACCGCCACCCGGCGATCGTGGGCCGAGCCCGCCCGGTGGTCGCGCGGCGACACCGTGGGCCTCCTCGTCGCGACCGCGCTCGGCGCCGTCCCGGTCGTCGTGGCGCTGGCGGTCTGACGACCGGGCGCTCTAGCCATCGCCCTGTCGACCCGCTAGGGTCCGAACTAAGCAAGCGCTTAGTCCGAAAGGGAGCCCACATGCCTCGCGAGTTCGAGAGTCTCGACGCCTTCAAGGCCGCCGCCGGGGAGGAGCTCGGCACCAGCGACTGGATCACCGTCACCCAGGAGCAGATCAACCTCTTCGCCGACGCGACCGGCGACCAGCAGTGGATCCACGTCGATCCCGACAAGGCGGCGTCGGGGCCCTTCGGCACCACGATCGCGCACGGCTACCTGACGCTGTCGCTGCTGCCGGTGTTCGCCGAGCAGATCTACTCGGTCGGCGGCCTCGCCATGGGCGTGAACTACGGCGCCAACAAGGTGCGCTTCCCGAACCCCGTCCCGGTCGACTCCCGCCTGCGCGCCACCGCGACGCTCAAGGAGACCGCCGACATCGCCATCGGCACGCAGGCCGTCATCACGTTCGTGGTCGAGCGCGAGGGCGCGGACAAGCCCGTGCTGATCGCCGAGGTCGTCTACGTGATGGCCGCAGCGCCCCAGGAGGCCTGACATGGACTTCGGCCACGACGCCAGGACCGCCGAGCTCGTCGAGAGGGTCCAGGCCTTCCTCGACGAGGTGATCTACCCGGCCGAGCCCACGGCCAAGCAGCAGATCGAGGACAGCTACGCGAACGACACCTGGTCGTTCCCGCCGGTCGTCAAGGACCTGCAGGCCGAGGCTCGCAAGCGCGGCCTGTGGAACTTCGCGATCCCCGGAGCGCCCGAGGCCGGCGGCCTCACCAACCTTCAGTACGCGCCCATCGCCGAGCTCACGGGTCGCAGCATCCAGATCGCCCCGGTCTCGATGAACTGCGCCGCGCCCGACACGGGCAACATGGAGGTCCTCCACATGTTCGGCACGCCCGAGCAGAAGGAGAAGTACCTCCAGCCGCTGTTCGACGCCGAGATCCGCTCGGCCTTCGCGATGACCGAGCCCGACGTCGCGTCGTCCGACGCCACCAACGTCGAGCTGTCGATCGTGCGCGACGGCGACGAGTACGTGCTCAACGGCCGCAAGTGGTGGATCACCGGCGCGATGAACCCCGACTGCAAGGTCTTCATCGTCATGGGCAAGACCGATCCGACCGCCGACCGGCACCGGCAGCAGTCGATGATCCTGGTCGACCGCGACACCCCCGGGCTGGAGATCGTCCGTGGCATGCACGTGCTCGGCTACCACGACCGCGACCACGGCGGCCACGCCGAGCTGCGCTTCACCGACGTCCGCGTGCCGGCGTCGAACCTCATCGCCGGCGAGGGCGAGGGGTTCGCGATCGCCCAGGCCCGTCTCGGTCCCGGCCGCATCCACCACTGCATGCGGTCGATCGGCCTGGCGGAGCGCGCCCTTGAGCAGGCTCAGCTGGTCCCAGAACTCGACCAGCTGCGGGGTGAACACCGACCACGGGATCCCGAGGTCGTCCATCGCGGCCTTGGGGAAGATGCCGCGGAACGCGAGGTTGTGGATCGTCGTCACGATCGCGCAG
>JALRKU010000143.1 GCA_023254755.1 Aeromicrobium sp.
GATCATGACGTGCGCACGTGCTGCACCATCCGCGCCAAGCAGACGCGCAACGGCGAGCTGTTCGAGGTGCGGGTCAACCCCGACGACCTCGGCAAGGTCATCGGTCGCCAGGGACGCACCGCGACCGCGATCCGCACCGTCGCCGGTGCGATCGCGGGCCGCGGCGGCGCCCGGATCGACTTCGTCGACGTCGACCGTCGTCGCTGACGACCCGCGATGCGCGTCGTCGTCGGCCGCATCGGCCGAGCCCACGGCATCCGCGGTGAGGTGAGCGTCGAGCTCCGCACCGACGAGCCCGACGTGCGGTTCGCGGTGGGCGCGTCGCTCCACACCAGCAGCCGGTCCCTGACCGTCTCGTCCACGAGACGGCACCAGGGCCGGCTGCTCGTGCGTTTCGAGGGTGTCGACGACCGCACCGGCGCCGAGGCGCTCCAGGCCACCCTCCTCGAGGCCGACGTCGATCCCGACGCGACGCCCGACGATCCCGACGAGTTCTACGACCACCAGCTGATCGACCTCGACGTCGTCGCCGGCGGCCGGGTGGTCGGCACGGTGGCCGACGTGCTGCACCTGCCGGAGCAGGACCTGCTGGTCGTCGACGTCGAGGGCACCGAGGTGATGGTTCCGTTCGTCTCCGAGCTCGTCCCGACGGTCGACCTCGGTGCCGGCGCGGTGCACGTGGCCGACCGGCCCGGGCTGCTCGACCCCACGATCGCCGACGAGGTGCGCCCGTGAGGAGCAGCGCGTGAGGAGCAGCGCGTGAGGATCGACCTCGTCACGATCTTCCCGGCCTACTTCGACACGCTCGACCTGTCGCTGACCGGCAAGGCCCGTCAGACCGGGCTGCTCGAGGTCGCGGTGCACGACCTGCGCGACCACACCCACGACCGTCACCGCACGGTCGACGACACCCCCTACGGTGGGGGCGCCGGCATGGTCATGAAGCCCGAGCCCTGGGGCGAGGTGCTCGACGCCCTCGCGACCGACGAGACGATCGTCGTCGTGCCCACGCCGTCCGGACGTCGCTTCACCCAGCGCGACGCCGAGCGTCTCGCCACCGCTGAGCACCTGCTGTTCGCGTGCGGGCGGTACGAGGGCATCGACCAGCGGGTCGTCGACCACGCCGCCGGCCGGTTCCGCGTCGAGGAGATCTCGCTCGGCGACTTCGTGCTGAACGGGGGAGAGGTCGCCGCGCTCGCCGTCGTCGAGGCCGTCGTGCGGCTGATCCCGGGTTTCATGGGGAACCCGGAGTCCCTCGTCGAGGAGTCGCACGGCGAGGACGGGCTGCTGGAGTACCCGGTCTACACCAAGCCCGCCACGTGGCGAGGGCTCGACGTGCCGGACGTCCTGCTGTCGGGTCACCACGCCGCCATCGCCGCGTGGCGCCGCGAGCAGGCCGAGGAACGGACGCTTCGTCGGCAGAGCGAGTCGTAACACGCCGTTCACATTTCTCCTGGGACGTAACGGCTACGCAATGTTGAGGCAAGCCTGAGAAAACGTCACGTAGCCAGACTGGCGCCGCAACACAGCAGCAACGTCGCTGCGAACGCCCCTGCTCGGGTCGCCGAGCGACCCCCCTGCCCAGGAGATCAATACCCATGAATTTCCCAACGTTCTGGCTGCTGCTCACCGCAGCGATGGTGCTCTTCATGACACCTGGCCTGGCCTTCTTCTACGGCGGTCTGGTCCGCGCGAAGAGCGTCATCTCGATGATGATGCTCAGCTTCGGCACCATCGGCCTGGTCGGCGTCCTGTGGATGCTCTACGGCTTCAACCTGGCGTTCGTCGACGGCACGAGCGCGACCGACTGGATCCCCGAGGTCCTCGGCAACCCGTTCTCGGACTTCGGTCTGCACGACACCGCTGCCGCCGCCTTCGGTGGTGACGAGGCCGCCGGTCTGGCCCTCGCCTCGGCCGCCTTCGGCTCGACGTTCGCGATCATCACGGTCGCGCTGATCTCGGGCGCCATCGCCGATCGCGCCCGCTTCTTCCCGTGGCTGCTGTTCGCCGGCCTCTTCGCCACGCTGGTGTACTTCCCGGTCGCCTCCTGGGTCTTCGCGTTCGTCGTCAACGACGACGGCTCGGCCACCTTCACCGGGTGGGTCGGACAGCTCGGAACGCACCTGGGCTACGACACGAGCACGATCGACTTCGCCGGTGGTACCGCGGTCCACATCAACGCCGGTGCGGCCGCCCTGGCCCTGGCCCTGGTCCTCGGCCAGCGCGTCGGCTTCTCCAAGGAGCTCAACAAGCCCCACAACGTGCCGCTCGTCCTGATCGGCGCCGCGATCCTGTGGTTCGGCTGGTTCGGCTTCAACGCCGGCGCGGCCACGACCGACGGCACCGCCGCCCTGATCGTCGTCAACACGATCGTCTGCCCCGCTGCCGCCGCCCTCGGCTGGATCGTCACGGAGCACTTCAAGCACGGCAAGGCCACGGCCGTCGGCGCGGCGTCCGGTGTCGTCACCGGTCTGGTCGCGATCACCCCGTCGTGCGCGAACCTGTCGCCGATCTGGTCGATCGTCCTGGGCCTGTTCTCGGGCGCCGTCTGCGCGCTCGCGATCGACCTGAAGTTCAAGCTCGGCTTCGACGACTCGCTCGACGTCGTGGGTATCCACCTCGTCGGTGGTCTCATTGGAACGCTGTACCTGGGCTTCTTCGCCAACGGCACCGGCCTCATCTACAGCGGTTCGTTCACGCAGCTGCTCGTGCAGGCGATT
>JALRKU010000255.1 GCA_023254755.1 Aeromicrobium sp.
ATTCGCCAGTCTGGAGAGGAATTTGTGACGCAGCGGAAAATGCAACATCAAAAGAATCTGCAAAATCTCAAGTTTGGGAATGCTGGTCCGCAACCAGACCAGGCGGAATGGCAACGAATGATGCTTCCTGGCGGACCCCTCTTGACTCTCCACTTCCCTGCGGGACCACGGGTCATGGCAAGACTTAGCAACGACATTCGCCGAAGAAAGGTACACATATTTCGCTTGCCTTCCGAAGCCCCTCGCTCGACGTCGGCCAGGTCGGGTTGCGCGAGGGTGCCATCACCGGGGCGTCCGATCGCATCCAGGTCGTGCTCAGCGGTCGCGGCGGCCACACGTCGCGCCCGCACCTGACCGAGGACCTCACGTACGCGCTCGGCAGCCTGGTCACCCAGCTGCCCGCCGTGCTGTCGCGGCGCTTCGACCCTCGCGCGGGCGCCAGCATGGTCTGGGGGCAGATCCGCTCGGGCAACGCGGCCAACGTCATCCCCGCCACCGGCGAGCTCAGCGGCACGCTGCGCATGCTCGACGCGGCCGCCTGGCACTCCGCCGAGCACCTGGTGCGCGGACTCATCGCCGACATCATCGAGCCGTTCGGCGTCAGCGCCGACGTCACGTACGTGCGGGGCGTCCCGCCGGTCGTCAACGACTTCGCCGCGACCGAGCTGCTGCGGCGGGCCGTCACCGACGCCGTCGGCCCGAGCGGCGTCGCCTCCACCAGCCAGAGCCTCGGCGGGGAGGACTTCGCGTGGTACGTGGAGGCCGTCCCCGGGGCCATGGGCCGCCTCGGCACGCGCACGCCCGACGGCCCCACGTACGACCTGCACCAGGGCAACCTGCGCATCGACGAGCGGGCCATCTCGGTCGGCGCCAAGGTGCTCGCCACCGCCGCGGTCACGTCGTAGGCGCCGCGCGCCCTGGCGTCGTCGCGCCGTCGGGCGCGGGCCCCGGGCGTGACGAGGTGACGTTTCGATTACGCCGGACGGGTAGTTGCTCCAAGCCCCTCCCGGCTGCCACCCGGACCGCCTAGTGTCGGCTGCGTGCCGGAACCCCGGCGGACGTCTCGAGGAGGAATCTTGCGTCGACTGACCAAGGCCGCCGCGGTCGCCAGCGTGTTCGCGCTCGTGCTCGCCGGTTGTGCGAAGAAGGACAGCGGTGGCGACAGCGACACCGCGTCGAAGGAAGACTGTGTCAAGGCCGACCCCGACAAGAAGGTCGGCATGGCGTTCGACGTCGGCGGACGCGGCGACCAGTCGTTCAACGACTCCGCGGCCAAGGGCCTCGACAAGGCCGCCTGCGAGCTGGGTCTGACCGTCAAGACCGCCGAGGCCCAGGACGGCGAGGCCGAGTCGGCCCGCGAGGGTCGCCTCCAGCAGCTGGTCGACGCCGGCTACAACCCCGTCGTCGCGGTCGGCTTCGCCTACTCGGCCTCGGTCGGCAAGGTGGCCAAGGCCAACCCCGACGTGAAGTTCGCGATCGTCGACGACGCCGTCGAGGGCGACAACATCGCCAACCTGCTGTTCGCCGAGGAGCAGGGCTCGTTCCTGGTCGGTGCGGCCGCCGCGCTCAAGAGCGAGTCCGGCACCATCGGCTTCGTCGGCGGCGTCGAGACGCCGCTGATCAAGAAGTTCGAGGTCGGCTACGAGGCGGGCGCCAAGGCCGTCAACCCCGACATCAAGATCGAGGCGCGCTACCTCACCCAGCCGCCGGACTTCTCCGGCTTCGGTGACCCGGCCAAGGGCAAGACCGCGGCCGAGGGCATGTTCGACGACGGCGCCGACGTGGTCTACCACGCCGCCGGCGGTTCGGGCGGCGGCGTGTTCGAGGCGGCGGCCGACGCCGGCAAGAAGGCCATCGGCGTCGACTCCGACCAGGCGCTCACGGCCGACGACTCGGTCAAGGACGTCATCCTCACCTCGATGCTCAAGAACATCGACGTGGCGGTCTTCACCTACCTCGACAAGGTCGAGAAGGGCGAGAACGTCACGGGTCCGACCGTCTACGACCTCAAGGTCGACGGCGTCGGCTACTCCACCACCGGTGGACAGGTCGACGACATCAAGGACAAGCTCGACGAGTTCAAGCAGCAGATCGTGGACGGCACCATCAAGGTCCCGACCAGCTGATCGACCCTGACGGCGGCCCGGCCCTCGCGATAGCGTGAGGGCCGGGCCACTGTCTGCACCGGAGGTGAGCACGCTGACGACCGCGACACCCGAGACCCCCGCGCAGCGGGGATCCGCCGACCACGACGTGGTCGTGCGCCTGAGGGACATCGGCAAGACGTTCCCCGGCGTGATCGCCAACCACGACGTCAACATCGACGTCCGCCGCGGCACCGTCCACGCCGTCGTCGGCGAGAACGGTGCCGGCAAGTCGACGCTGATGAAGATCCTCTACGGGGTCCAGAGGCCCGACTCCGGCACGATCGAGGTGAACGGCGCCCAGGTGTCGCTGTCGTCGCCCGCCGACGCCATCGCCGCGGGCGTGGGCATGGTCTTCCAGCACTTCATGCTGGCCGACAACCTGAGCGTCCTCGAGAACGTCGTGCTCGGCGCCGAGAAGCTGCACGGGATCGGCGACGCCGCGCGGCGGCGCATCGTCGAGCTGTCCGACGCCTACGGCCTGGGCATCGATCCCGACGCCCTCGTCGAGGAGCTCGGGGTCGGCGCGCGCCAGCGGGTCGAGATCCTCAAGGTGCTCTACCGCGGGGCGTCGATCATCATCCTCGACGAGCCCACCGCCGTGCTGGTCCCGCAGGAGGTCGACGAGCTGTTCGGCAACCTGCGCGAGCTCAAGGCCGAAGGTCTCGCGGTCATCTTCATCTCGCACAAGCTCGACGAGGTCCTGTCCG
>JALRKU010000303.1 GCA_023254755.1 Aeromicrobium sp.
AGCGCTCGCAGAAGCTCAAGTACCACATCCAGACGTCGGGACGGTCGCTGCACGCGCAGGAGATCGACTTCAACGACATCCGCACCACGCTGCAGGCGTTGATCGCGACCTACGACAACGCCAACAGCCTCCACACGAACGCGTACGACGAGGCGATCACGACGCCGTCGACCGAGTCGGTGCGCCGCGCCCTGGCGATCCAGCTGATCATCAACAAGGAGTGGGGCCTGGCGGTCAATGAGAACCCGCTGCAGGGCTCGTTCGTCATCGACGAGCTGACGGACCTCGTCGAGGCGGCCGTGCTGGCCGAGTTCGACGCGATCAGCGAGCGCGGCGGGGTGCTCGGCGCGATGGAGACCGGCTACCAGCGCGGTCGCATCCAGGACGAGTCGATGCTCTACGAGCAGCGCAAGCACGACGGGTCGCTGCCGCTGATCGGGGTCAACACGTTCCTCGACCCGAACCCGAAGGACGAGCCGCGCGAGCTCGAGCTCGCCCGGGCGACCGAGGCCGAGAAGGCGTCGCAGCTCGAGCGCGTCGAGACGTTCCGCGAGACGCACCGCAGCGAGGCCGACGCCGCGCTCGCGCGCCTGAAGGAGACCGCGATGGGCGAGGGCAACGTGTTCGCCGTCCTGATGGACGCCGCCCGGGTGTGCTCGCTCGGCGAGATCACCGAGGCGTTCTTCGAGGTCGGCGGCGCCTACCGCCGCAACGTGTAGCCGCCCCGCTCGCCCAGGTGGGCGGTGACTCACGCACCCTTCCCCCGGATGGGCGGTGACCGACGCAACGGATCAGCGGCGACGAGGTGCGAGGATCACCGCCCGAGCAGGGGTCGGAGCCGGCGGGGTGGTCAGAGCTGTCCGGCGGGTCGCGGCAGCACTCCGTCGGCGGCCCACCGACCGAGGTGGTGCAGCTTCCACGCGGCCGGGTCGTGGAGGGTGTGCGTGCGGGCGTTGCGCCAGTGCCGGTCGAGGACCTCGCCGGACACGACCGACCGCGTCCCCGCGACCTCGAACAGCCCCGACGCGACGTCGACGGAGGCCCGGGTCGAGGCCACCCGTGCAGCGGCGACCGCGAGGCTCGCCGCTCCGGCCGACTCCGTGGTCAGGTCGGCATCGGCCGCGTCGACCGCTCGGCCGGCGTCGCGCAGCAGCGCCTCGGCCGACCGGACCTGCAGCTCCAGCTCTCCGAACGTCTGCACCGTCAGCGGGTCGTCGACCGCCCGCTGCGCGCCGAACCGCTCGACCGCGTCGGAGAACGGCCGACTCCTGTCGCGGATGAACTCGGCGGCGTCGTCGAGGGCGGCGCGAGCGATCCCGGTGTCGATCGCGGCGTGCAGCAGCTGGGCGAACGCGCCGTAGGTCGTCGGCCCGGTGAGCTCGGTCGCGTAGTCGGTGACCAGGTCGTCGGTCACCCGCACGCTGCGCAGGTGGACCGTCCCCGAGGCCGTGGTGCGCTGCCCGACGGCGTCCCAGTCGTCGACGACCTCGACCCCCTCGGCATCGCGCCGCACCCACGCCACGTGCAGCGGACCGTCGGGACCGAGGTGCGCCAGCACGGGGATCCAGTCGGCGAAGTAGGCCCCGGTGCAGTAGAACTTGGTGCCGTCGAGGCGCCACGCGTCACCGTCGCGGACCAGCGTGGTGCGCAGGTCGCGCACGTGCTTCGTGCCTCGCTCGCTCTGGGCGTTCCCGATGACGGCACCATCCAGGACCTCGCGATAGATGCGCGCCTGCTGCTCGTGCGTGCCCTGCAACCGCAGCTGGTTGACGTAGACGAAGTGGCTCAGCGGGATCTGGCCGACGTTGGGGTCGCCCTCCGAGACGATCCGGACGACGTCGGCCACCGCGCTCGCCGGCAGGCCCGCCCCACCGTGGCGGGACGGCACCGAGATCGCGAGCAACCCGCTGTCGGCGAGGCGCCTGACCTCGCCGACCGGCAGCACGCGGTCACGATCGCGGGCCGCGGCTCCGGCCGCCAGCTCGACCCGCAGGGCGCCGGCTCGCTGCAGCGCGTCGCCGAGGGTGGACGGGGTGACACCGGTGCTCATCGCACCAGTCAAGGACGGGTCGACCGCCCCCGCGGACGGGTCTCACGATGCGGGCCGTGCCGCCGCCGCGACGACCAGCGGATCAGGCGATGTCCTGCTGGACCCCTGCGAGCAGCTGGCGGGCCATGACGATCCGCTGCACCTGGTTGGTGCCCTCGTAGATCTGGGTGATCTTCGCGTCGCGGAGCATGCGCTCGACCGGGTAGTCGCGGGTGTAGCCGTAGCCGCCGAGCACCTGCACGGCGTCGACCGTGACCTGCATGGCGGTGTCGGACGCGAAGCACTTGGCGGCGGCGCCGAAGAAGGTCAGGTCGGCGTCACCGCGCTCGGAGCGGCCCGCCGCGGCGTAGACCAGCTGGCGTGCGGCCTCGATCTTCATGCCCATGTCGGCCAGCATGAACTGCAGGCCCTGGAAGTCGGCGATGGCCTTGCCGAACTGCGTGCGCTCCTGCGCGTAGCCGAGGGCGTAGTCGAGAGCCCCCTGAGCGACGCCCACGGCCTGGGCCGCGATCGCGATGCGGCTGTGGTCGAGCGTGCGCATCGCGAGCGAGAAGCCCTCGCCGACCCCGCCGATGATGCGGTCGGCCGGGATGCGGACGTCCTCGAGGTAGACCTCGCGGGTCGGCGAGCCCTTGATGCCGAGCTTCTTCTCGGGAGCACCGAACGAGACGCCGTCGTCGGACTTCTCCACCACGAACGCCGTGATGCCCTTGCTGCGCCGGCTCGGATCGGTCTGCGCCAGCACGGTGTAGAACTCCGAGACGCCGGCGTTGGAGATCCACCGCTTGGTGCCGTTCAGCACCCAGTGGTCGCCGTCCTTGACCGCGGTCGTCTTCTGGTTGGCCGCGTCGGAGCCGGCCTCGGGCTCCGAGAGGCAGTACGAGAAGCCGCCCTCGCCGCGGGCGAGTGCTCCGAGGTACTTCTGCTTGAGCTCCTCGGAACCGCCGAGCTGCACGGGCAACGACCCGAGCTTGTTCACGGCGGGGATGAGCGACGCCGAGACGTCGACGCGTGCGATCTCCTCGACGATGATCGCGCTGGCGAGCGCGTCGGCTCCCGCTCCTCCGTACGCCTCGGGCACGTGAGCCGCGTGGAAGTCCGACGACACGAGGGCGTCGTGCGCCTCCTGCGGATAGCGCGCCTGCTCGTCGACCTCGGCGGCGTACGGCGCGATCTTGTTCTCGCTGATCGCGCGGATGGCCCGCCGGATCTCTCGGTGCTCCTCGGACAGCGCGTACAGTGCCTCGCTCACGGCGACCAGAACCTCTCGATGTCATTTAGTCGGTCGTCCTATTATGAGTCATCCTCAGGCGGAAACGAAATCGAGTACCGCAACGACGGAACGGAATACCAGATGCTCGCCGTGTACGCGTCCCGGTTCTCCCCCGACGACCCGCTGAGCGCGCTCGTCGTCGGCGACCGGCCCGAGCCCGACGTGCCGGACGGGTGGACGACGGTCGAGGTGAAGGCGGCGTCGCTGAACCACCACGACCTGTGGAGCCTGCGCGGGGTCGGGCTGAGGTCCGACCAGCTGCCGATGATCCTGGGCTGTGACGCCGCCGGTGTCGACGAGGACGGCAACGAGGTCGTGGTGCACGCCCTCGTCGGCGACCCGCAGTGGCGCGGCGACGAGTCGCTCGACCCACGACGCACGATGCTGAGCGAGAAGCACCCGGGCACGTTCGCCGAGCGGGTGGCCGTGCCGCGGCGCAACCTCGTCCCCAAGCCTGACTCGTTGTCGTTCGCCGAGGCCGCGTGCCTGCCGACCGCGTGGCTCACGGCCTACCGGATGCTGTTCACGCGCGGCCAGGTGCGCCCGGGCGAGACGATCCTGGTGCAGGGTGCCGGCGGCGGGGTCGCCACGGCCCTGATCACGCTCGCCAGCTCGGCGGGCGTGCGGGTGTGGGTCACCAGCCGCGACGAGACCAAGCGGGCGAGGGGGGGGGGG
>JALRKU010000366.1 GCA_023254755.1 Aeromicrobium sp.
TCGGGCTGGGAGGACTTCATCCTCGCCGGCGGTGTCGAGTCGATGAGCCGCGTGCCGATGGGCAGCGACGGCGGCGCGTGGGCCATGGACCCCCGCACCAGCCTCGACACGTCGTTCGTGCCGCAGGGCATCGGCGCCGACCTGATCGCCACCACGGAGGGCTGGGACCGCACCGACGTCGACACGTTCGCCGCCGAGTCGCAGGCCCGTGCCGCCAAGGCGATCGCCAACGGGTACTTCAGCAAGTCGGTCATCCCCGTCAAGGACGTCAACGGCCTGACGATCCTCGACCACGACGAGTTCGTGCGTGAGGGCACGACCGTCGAGTCGCTCTCCGCGCTCCCCCCGTCGTTCGCCCAGATCGGCGACATGGGCGGCTTCGACGCCGTCGCGCTCCAGAAGTACCCGAGCGTCGAGAAGATCAACCCCGTCCACCACGCAGGCAACAGCTCGGGCATCGTCGACGGCGCCGCCCTGGTGCTGCTCGGTTCGGAGGAGGCGGGCAAGAAGGCCGGCCTCACGCCGCGCGCCCGCATCCTGGCCACCGCCGTCAGCGGTGCCGACCCGACGATCATGCTCACGGGCCCGGCCCCGGCCAGCCGCAAGGCGCTCGCCAAGGCGGGCCTGTCGGTCGAGGACCTCGACCTGATCGAGATCAACGAGGCGTTCGCGGCCGTCGCCATGAAGCTGATGCGCGACCTCGGCGACTACCCGCACGACCAGACCAACGTCAATGGTGGCGCGATCGCGATGGGCCACCCGCTGGGTGCCACCGGAGCGATGATCCTCGGCACCCTCGTCGACGAGCTCGAGCGCCGCGAGAAGAAGTACGGCCTGGCCACCCTGTGCGTCGGCGGCGGCATGGGCATCGCCACCGTCGTCGAGGTCCTCTGATCCCAGCGAAGGAAGAAAGCACCCACATGACTGACGCAGTTCGTTACGAGGTCAAGGACGGCATCGCCCACCTGGTGATCGACGACCCCTCGCAGAACGCCAACACCATGAACGAGGCCTACCGGGTCGGCATGGAGAAGGCGGTCGACGCCTTCCTCGCCGACATCGCGAAGGACGCCGACGCGATCAAGGGCGCGGTCGTCTCGTCCGGCAAGAAGAGCATGTTCTTCGCCGGTGGCGACCTCAAGCTGATGACGCAGGCGACCAAGGACGACGCCCCGGCGCTGTTCGAGAACGTCGAGTCCATCAAGGCCACGCTCCGCAAGCTCGAGACCTCGGGCAAGCCGGTCGTCGCCGCCATCAACGGCGCCGCGCTCGGCGGCGGCCTGGAGATCGCGCTGGCGACCCACCACCGCATCGCGGCCGAGGGGCGCTACGAGATCGGCCTTCCCGAGGCGACGCTCGGCCTGCTGCCCGGCGGCGGCGGCGTGACCCGCACGGTCCGCATGTTCGGCATCGCCGACGCGCTGATGAAGATCCTGCTCCAGGGCCCGCGCTTCAAGCCGGCCAAGGCGCTGTCGGTCGGCCTGGTCGACGAGATCGTGCCCGCCGACGAGCTGCTCGACAAGGCCGTCGCCTGGGTCGAGGCCAACGCCGGCAACGAGGAGGCTGCCTCGCAGCCGTGGGACCGCAAGGGATACAAGATCCCCGGCGGCACCCCCACCACCCCGTCGCTCGCCGCGATCCTGCCGTCGTTCCCCGCCAACCTGCGCAAGCAGCTCAAGGGCGCGGACTACAAGGCGCAGAAGAACATCATGTCGGCGGCCGTCGAGGGCGCCCAGGTGGACTTCGACACCGCGTCGCGCATCGAGAGCCGCTACCTGGTCGAGCTGCTGGTCGGTCAGCAGTTCAAGAACATGACGCAGGCGTTCTTCTTCGACCTCGGCGCCATCAACGCGGGCAAGTCCCGTCCCGAGGGCGTCGAGAAGCGCGAGATCAAGAAGGTCGGCGTCATCGGCGCCGGCATGATGGGCGCGGGCATCGCCTACGTCACGTCGCAGGCCGGCATCCAGGTCGTGCTGAAGGACGTCTCGCAGGAGGCCGCCGACAAGGGCAAGTCGTACAGCGAGAAGCTGCTCGACAAGGCGCTCGAGCGCGGACGCATCACGCAGGAGAAGAAGGACGAGGTCCTCGGCCGCATCACCGCGACCGCCGACTACGCCGATCTGAGCGGAGTGGACTTCGTCATCGAGGCCGTGTTCGAGAACGTCCAGCTCAAGCACGACGTGTTCGCCGAGCTGGAGAAGGTCGTCGAGCCCGACGCCCTCCTCGGCTCGAACACCTCGACCCTGCCGATCACCGGTCTGGCCGAGGGCGTCACGCGTCCCGAGGACTTCATCGGGATCCACTTCTTCTCCCCCGTCGACAAGATGCCGCTGGTCGAGATCATCGCGGGCGAGAAGACGTCGGACGAGGCCATCGCCCGCGTCTTCGACTACACGCTGGCCATCAAGAAGACCCCGATCGTCGTCGGCGACAGCCGCGGCTTCTTCACCAGCCGCGTCATCGGCACGTTCGTCAACGAGGGCATCGGCATGCTCGCGGAGGGCGTCTCGCCCGTCGCGATCGAGCGCGCCACGTCGGCGGCCGGCTTCCCGGCTCCGGTGCTCCAGCTGACCGACGAGCTCAACATGGAGCTGATGGTCAAGATCCGCAACGAGTCCAAGGCGGCGACGGAGGCCGAGGGCGGCACCTGGACCCCGCACGCCGCCGAGGCGATCATCGACGCGATGATCGCCGAGGGCCGCTCGAGCCGGCTCAAGGGCGCGGGCTTCTACGAGTACGTCGACGGCAAGCGCACCCAGCTGTGGCCGGGCCTGGCGGAGAAGTTCCCGACCGCGGCGGAGCAGCCCGACTTCGAGGACCTGAAGGAGCGACTCACGTTCATCATGAGCATCGAGTCGGTCAAGTGCCTCGACGAGGGCGTGCTGCGTTCGGTGCCCGACGCCAACATCGGCTCGATCTTCGGCATCGGCTTCCCGCCCAACCAGGGCGGCGTGCTGCAGTACATCAACGGCTACGAGGCCGCTGACGGCAGCATCGGCGTGCAGGCGTTCGTCGACCGCGCGCAGGAGCTGGCCGCCACCTACGGCGACCGCTTCACGCCGCCGGCGTCGCTGCTGGAGAAGGCGAAGAACGGCGAGAAGTACGCCTGATCGTCCCTGACGTCGGCCCCCGCACCCACCCGGGTGCGGGGGTCGCGTCGTCTCGGCCCGATAGCGTTCCGGCGTGGCGCAGTTCTCCTTCCATCGGCAGTCGCTCGCGCAGTGGTTCTCGCCCGCCACGGTCGATCGCGGGTTGGCGTACCACGCGGCAGGGCGGGTCATCGACGTGGCGGTGCGTCCCTCGGGCCATGGCCACGTCGTCACCGGTCTGGTCCGGGGACAGACGGCCATCCCCTACCGCGTCGAGGTCGGCATCTGGCCGACAGGCGGTCGCTGGCGCATCGACAGTGAGTGCACCTGTCCGGTGGGCCGCGTCTGCAAGCACGCGGTCGCGGTGCTGGCGTCGATCTCCGGCGATCAGCGCGCGGTCACGCCGAAGTGGGAGCGCGATCTCGGTGCCGCACTGAGCGACCTCGAGACGTTGCGCGCCGGTCCGGCCGACGCGACGGACCTGGCGCTCTCCGTCGACCTGTCGGTCAACCGCCGATGGGGTGAGGCGAGCCCGTTCTCCCTGTCGATTCGACCGGTGCGGCGGGGCAGGAACGGCGGGTGGGTCAAGACCGGCGCGAGCTGGTCGGAGCTGCGCTACTCCGCCGCGTACGGCGGCTCGTTCGACCCTGTTCAGATCGCCGCGCTCTCGGCCATGTCGGCGGCCTTCCTCCAGACCTACTCGAACCAGAACCCCCAGCTGTTGGCGCTCAACGACCTGCTGTGGCCGCTGCTTCGCCGATGCGTCGAGGTGGGGATCGAGCTGGTGGCCGGCAACTCGCTGTCGACGGTGGAGGTGATCGGCCCGCAGACGGTCAGCAGCGACGTGCGCCGGGTCGGCGACGTCATCGAGCTCCGCACCGGCGTGCAGGTCGACGGCCAGTGGTGGCCCGAACCGGGCCACGAGCTCGCGTTCATCGGACGACCCGCTCATGGCGTGGCGCTGCTGCGTCGTACGGGGGCCGGTGCCAAGCCGTCGTTCGACCTCGTGCTGGCTCCCCTCACCCGACCCGTCGAGGCCACCACGCAGCGACTCGTCGCTCAACCGGTGCAGGTCCCGGCCGAGCACCGATCCACGTTCGAGCTGGACTACCTGCCCCGCCTGCGTCGACAGCTGGACGTCATGTCGCTCGACTCCTCGGTCGACCTGCCGGAGCCGCCACGTCCTCGGCTGGAGCTGACGCTCACGTGGCACGACACCCATCGCGCCGACACCAGCTGGGCCTGGCGCTACGGTGAGCGTCGCTACGCCCTGGGCGCTGGCGACGGACTGCGTCAGGTGCGCGACGTCGCGGCTGAGGCGAGCCTCCTCGAGGACCTGCACCTCGACGTGCCGTCGCTCCTCGACGTGGGCGGTGATCTGCTGCCGGTCCGTTCGTGGACGGGACGTGACCTGATCGAGCTGGCCACGGCGGTGCTCCCGGATCTGCGGCAACAGCACCAGGAGGGGTCCATCGAGCTGCGCGAGGTCGGGCACCGGCGCGACTACCGACCGGCCGAGAGCGATCCCGAGATCAGGTTCGAGGTCGTCGAGGGCGACGACGCCCCGACCGACTGGCTCGATCTCAGCATCATCATCACGGTCGACGGCGAGGCGGTACCGCTCGGCGTCGCGCTGGCGGCCCTGACGCGTCGCGACGAGCTCGTGTTCACCGAGACCGGACGTCACGTGCCTGCCACGCACCCCGCGTTCGAGCAACTCGCCGAGCTGGTCGTCGCGGCCAAGCACCTGGTCGATCAGCCGACCGAAGGGCTCAGGGTCGCCCGACACGACGTCGCGATGTGGAACGAGCTCGAGGCGCTCGGTGTCGTCGACGCCCAGGCGGAGCAGTGGATGCGGTCGGCCCGTGCTCTGCGCGAGTTCGAGACGCTGCCGGTCACGACGTCCTCGGCGCTGGCCGCGCGCGATCAGGCGCTGACGCGCGCCGATCATCGCGACCCAGCGGTCCGAGCCCAGCCGCGACGGATGGTCGTAGCCGTTGACCAGGCCGGCCTCGGCAGCGCTGGACACCACCCACTGCGGCGTGACATCCCAGAGCTCGAGCTGCTCGATGAC
Source organism: Aeromicrobium sp. (assembly GCA_023254755.1). Lineage (GTDB taxonomy): Bacteria > Actinomycetota > Actinomycetes > Propionibacteriales > Nocardioidaceae > Aeromicrobium. The sequence goes on from JALRKU010000366.1 coordinate 5,164, forward strand.
GCGGCGCCTGACGGCTTCGCCCGCGACCACGCAACCGAGCACCTGGCTGGGTGCAGCGATACGACTCCAGTCACCCTCGGCCAGGGTCTCGATGTTCTCGAGGAACTGCACCCCATGCGCGAGCAGGCGGGCATCCACGGCAGGCTTGTCGTAAAGCGCCCACTTGAGGCGGGTGTTACCAACGTCGATGGCAAGAAAACTCATGCCGCGATGATAATCAGATGACTATCAGGGTTAACCCTTATTGGCACAAAGCAACATCAGTTCTGCCGCCAGGGCAACGCGTGAAAACGCCAACCACCGAGGTGGCCGCGCTGCCCCTGGCCATCCGGATCGCCCTCGAAGCCCTCGAGGATGTTGTAGGCCTCGATGCCGAGTTCGGTCGCGCGCCTGGCCGCCGCCACCGAACGCACGCCACTGCGGCACAGCAGTACCACCTTGCGGCTGCCAGCGGCCTGCAGCAGCGCCGCATCGAAGTCCGGGTTCATTGCCATGCCGGGCCACTGCTTCCAGGCAATCGGAACCGCCTCGGGCACGAAGCCGACCCAGGCCCGTTCGGCATCGGTGCGCACGTCGACCAGCACGGCTTCACCGGACTGGACCCAGGCCCAGGCCAGTTGCGGCGAGACATCGCCCGCGTAGCCGGCCGCCGGACGCGGCTGCAGCAGCCAGGCGCCATCGGCGTCGTGGCGCAGACCCGAGCTCAGATTGGCCGGCACGGCCTCGTCGATCCGGCTCGGCTTGG
>JALRKU010000440.1 GCA_023254755.1 Aeromicrobium sp.
CGACGGACAACCGGTCCTTGTTGTAGACCAGCTTGGTGCCGCTCGACCCGGCGCGCGTCACGAGCGCGTACTTGCTGCTGCCGAGCAGGTTCACCAGGTCGTCGTACTGCTTGACGCCGCCGTACGTCAGCGGTGTGGCCTCCTGGAGCGCCACGACGTCGGGCGCCTGCGACAAGATGTTGGCCGCGACCGGCTTGCGGCGGGTCGCCCACGTCGGTGATCCGCTGGCCTTGCGCACGTTGTAGCTCACCAGCGAGATCCGCGGCGACGTGGTGCTGGCCTGCGTCGTCGCCGAGGGTGCTTTCGACGACGAGTAGGTGCTGATGCCCGAGCCCTTGGCGTTGATGACTCGGGCACGGAAGTAGTACTTCGTGCTCTTCTTCAGGCCGGTGACCACGCCGCCCGCGGTCGTGGTCTTGACCGACGACCACTTCAGGACGTCCTTCGAGGGGTCGTCGGTGTACCGCAGCACGTATCCGACGCCCGGTCCGCGAGAGCGCCACGAGACGTACATCGAGTCGGCGCCGGCGGGCGTGGCCGAGAGGTCGACCGGCAGCAGCTCGGGCGTGCCGGTCTTGGGCAGCGTGACCTTGATGGCCTTGCTGTACCCGCTGAGGTCGTCTCGGTCGCTCGACGACAGCTCGTCGGTGACCGCCTTGACCTGGAAGTAATAGGTGCCGCCGGGTTTGAGTCGCGGGGACGTCGTGGACGGGTTGGCATCCATGTGGGTCCACTCGAGGTAGTTGCCCCGGACGTCCCAGGTGTCCTTGTTGGCCGACATGCTCGAGCTCGTGGAGAAGCGGACGCGGTAGGCGTCCTCTCCGGTGGCCTTCCAGGTCAGGCCCACGCCCTGCGTCGCGACGTGGGCAGCTCGCAGATCGCTCGGTGCGGCGATCGCAGCGTGCGCCGGCCCGGTCGACACCGCCACCAGTCCCAGCGAGGCCGTCGCCGCGGCGATCCCTCCCGAGATCAGGGACGCTCGCAGGGGTCGGCGGGTCGGTGCGGTCGAGATCATGGTGAGTCAGCTCCCAGGGTGCGCAGGTCGATGGCAGCGCCCCGCCTCCCCGCGCGACGTCTCCAGCACCGTACCAAGCGTCACGCCGGTCACGTAAGCCCCTGCTTTACCACGCGTCACGTGATCTTCGTCTGCGACACGCGGGGCGCGGTGGGCGCCGGAGTCGCGATACCGTCACCGCATGGCCGGCCCACCCCGCCTGCGGATCCCCGCGGCGATCGCGCACCCGGTGCGGCTGCTGCCCCTGACCTTCCTCGCTCTCATCGTGATCGGCACGCTGCTCCTGCTGCTCCCGCTCGCGCGAGAGGGACATCGGTCGCCGGACTTCATGGCCGCGTTCTTCACGTCCGCGTCGTCGGTCACCGTCACCGGTCTGGCGACGGTCGACACCGGCACGTACTGGTCGGTCCCGGGTCAGGTCATCATCCTGCTGCTGGTCGAGATCGGGGGCCTCGGCATCGTCGCCCTGGCCACGGTGCTCGGCCTGTTCATCGGCGGCCGGCTCGGCATCCGCACCCGGTTGGTCGCCCAGGCCGAGATGCACGTCGTCAACATCGGCGAGGTCAAGCCGCTGTTCCGACGCGTCGGCCTGACGATGGTGTTCTTCCAGTCCGTCACGGCGGTCGTGCTGATGTTCCGCTACCGCGCCAGCTACTTCGACGACTGGGGCACGTCGCTGTGGCACGGCGTGTTCGACGCCGTGATGGCGTTCAACAACGCGGGCTTCTCGCTCAACGAGGACAGCCTGACGAGCTACGCCGGTGACTTCCTGGTGATCCTGCCGATCTCGTTCGCAGTGTTCGTCGGGGCGATCGGCTTCCCCGTGCTCGCCGAGCTGTTCCAGGGCTGGCGCACACCCGACAAGTGGACGATCCACACGCGCCTCACGGTCTGGGGCTCGTTCGGGCTGCTGGTCGTCGGCGCGCTGGCCTTCGTGCTGCTGGAGTGGACCAACGACTCCACGATCGGCGACATGCCCTTCTGGCACCGCGTCGTGACCGGCGTCGAGGGCGGCATCATGCCGCGCTCAGGCGGCCTGAACTCGTTCGACTGGGGTGAGGTCCGGCCCGAGACGCTGTTCGTCGCGATCATCTTGATGTTCATCGGCGGCGGCAGCGCGTCGACGGCCGGCGGCATCAAGATCACGACGTTCCTGCTGCTCGCCTACGTGATCCTGGCCGAGCTGCGCGGCGACCCCGAGGTGACGGTGGGCAGTCGTTCGATCGGCCCCAAGGTGGTCCGCACCGCCATCACGATCGCGCTCATCGCGGTCATGCTCGTCACGGTCTCGACGTTCGCGCTGCTGCTGACGAGCGACCTGTCGCTCGACGCCGCCCTGTTCGAGGCGACGTCGGCGTTCGCCACCGTCGGTCTGTCGACCGGCGTGACCCCCGACCTGCCGCACTCGGCGCAGGTCGTGCTCATCGTCTTGATGTTCCTCGGCCGAGTCGGCACGATTGCGGCTGCGGGAGCGTTCATCCTGCGCCGCCGGGCGCCGCGCTACCACCTTCCCGAGGAGCAACCGATCATTGGCTAGTCCGACGTTGTCCAAGCCCGGCAAGAAGCCGTCCCGCGACTCCGTGCTCGTGATCGGCCTCGGCCGGTTCGGCTACGCCGTGGCCCGGTCGCTCACGCACATCGGTCACGAGGTGCTGGCGGTCGACGAGCGCGCCGACATCGTGCAGCGGTACGCGAGCGAGTTCACCCACGTCATCGCGGCCGACTCCACCGACACCGAAGCCCTGCGGCAGATCGGGGCCGAGCAGTTCGACGTCGCCGTCGTGGGCATCGGCACCGACCTCGAGGCCAGCGTGCTGACGGTCCTGAGCCTGCTCGACCTCGGTGTCGAGGAGGTCTGGGCCAAGGCCATCAGCGGCAAGCACGCCGCGATCCTGGAGCGCGTCGGTGCGACCCACGTGATCCGGCCGGAGTCGCAGATGGGCAAGCGCGTCGCCCACCTGGTCACCGGCACCATGACCGACTTCGTCGAGTTCGACGGCTTCGCGATCGCGCGCACCTCGATCCCCGACGACTTCATCGGCAAGACGCTCAAGGACACTGGGCTGCGCCATGAGTACGGCGTCACCATCGTGGCCGTGAAGTCCGGCCCGGGAGACTTCCAGTACGCGGGGGCCGACACCGTGGTCCGACAGGGTGACGAGCTGATCGTGTCGGGGCCCACCACGAAGGTCGAGCGGTTCGCCGCCGACGCGTCCTGAGAGGGCCCGCGCGGCCCCTCCGGCGTCAGGCAAGCCTCGGCTGCGCTGGTTAAGGCCAGCCTGTTCTTCGTTGAAACGGCTGCGACCACAGGGAATGCTGGTCGTCGAACGCACTGACGACGACCGAGACGGGAAGCCTTCGATGACCTCCACCGACACGCCCACCACGACCCCCTCCGACCTCGCCACGACCTCCGAGATCGCCGCCGGCGTGGCGCAGTTCCTCAGCCCGGTCGTCCGCGACCTCGAGGCGCTCGTCGTCAACGGCAAGCAGGCCCACTGGCACGTCCGCGGCGGCAGCTTCGTCGGCGTGCACGAGCTGCTCGACGACGTCGTCGACCACGCCCAGGAGTTCGCCGACACGGCAGCCGAGCGCATCGTCGCCCTGGGCCTGCCGGTCGACGCGCGGCTCGAGACCGTCGCCGAGAAGTCCACGCTTCCGACCCTGCCTGACGGCTTCCAGACCTGGCAGGCCACCGCCACGGCGATGGTGGGCCTGATCGACGCCGCGCTCGTCACGGTGCGCGCCGCCGTCACGGGGCTCGACGACATCGACCTCAGCAGCCAGGACGTGGCCATCGAGATCGAGCGGGGACTGACCAAGGACCGCTGGTTCCTGCAGGCTCACGTCGCCGTCTGACCTGCCGCGCCGACGGCCCGCCCCGCAGCATCGGGGCGGGCCGTCGCCGTGCGCGGGTGGGATCCGTCACCTCCCGACGACGGGAAGGATAGGCAACCCTATACTCGACCCATGAGGTCCCACCGCCGCCGCTCGCCGCTCGAGCACGTCCTGCTCGCCGGAGGGGTCGACGACCTGTCGGGCCTGGCGCTCCAGCTGGCCGTGCTTCCTGTGGACACCTACGGACAGGTCCTTGTCGAGACCGACGATCCCGAGCTGTTGTCGATCCTGCGTGGACCGGCGCGGGTGACGGTGCACCAGGTCGTGCCCGACGGGGCACCGGGCGAGGCGCTCGCCAGGGCCGTCGAGTCGTGGATCGCGGAGTGGATCCCCACCGAGGTGGACGGTGCACGGTCGGTGAGCCTCTGGGTGGGAACCCGGGCCGGTGCGCACGTCGATGCCCTCTGCCCGGGGATCGGCGACCTGCTCGAGCGTCTCTGAGCCCGCGCCCACGTCGCGGGCGACCCCGGCTGGTCACCCCCGTGCGACGGGCGTAGCGTGCGGAGCATGCAGATGCTCGGGGGAGCGGTCACGCACGGCCTGGCCGTCGCGGAGTCCGGCGACAGCACGTTCCGGCTCGACGCCCAGGCGGTCGACTACCTGATCGTCGGGCTCTACTTCGCGGTCGTCATCGGCATCGGGCTGCTCGCCCGTCGACAGGTGTCGAGCAGCATCGACTTCTTCCTGTCCGGACGGTCGTTGCCCGCCTGGGTCACGGGCCTGGCGTTCATCTCGGCGAACCTGGGCGCCGTCGAGATCATGGGGATGTCGGCCAACGGCGCCCAGTTCGGTGCCGCCACGTTCCACTACTTCTGGATCGGCGCCGTGCCGGCGATGCTGTTCCTCGGCGTCGTGATGATGCCCTTCTACTACGGCTCGGGCGTGCGCAGCGTCCCGGAGTTCATGCGTCGGCGGTTCGGGACCGGGGCGCACCTGGTCAACGCCCTCAGCTTCGCGATCGCGCAGCTGCTGATCGCCGGCATCAACCTGTACCTGCTGGCCACGATCGTCGAGCGCCTGCTCGGCTGGCCGTTGTGGGTCTCGCTGATCGCCGCGGCCGCCGTCGTGCTGTCGTACATCACCCTCGGCGGCCTCTCGGCCGCGATCTACAACGAGGTCCTGCAGTTCTTCGTGATCGTCGCCGCGCTGCTGCCGCTGACGATCGTCGCCCTGCACAAGGTGGGCGGGTGGCAGGGCGTCGTGGACAAGGTCCAGCCCGGACCCGAGCAGCTGTCGTCGTGGCCGGGCACCGACCTGACGGGCATCGACGACCCCGTGCTGTCGGTCATCGGCATCGTGCTCGGCCTGGGCTTCGTGCTCTCGTTCGGCTACTGGACGACGAACTTCGTCGAGGTCCAGCGGGCGATGGCGTCGAACTCCCTGTCGTCGGCGCGACGCGCTCCCATCATCGGGGCGTTCCCCAAGATGTTCATCCCGTTCGTCGTCATCGTTCCCGGCATGATCGCCGCCATCGTGGTGCCCGAGATCGCCAGCCTGAAGTCCGGCAGCGGCGACACGGGAGGGGCGACGTACAACGACGCGCTCCTGCTGCTGATGCGCGACCTGCTGCCCAACGGCATGCTCGGCGTCGCGATCGCGGGTCTGCTCGCGTCGTTCATGGCGGGCATGGCCGCCAACGTGTCGGCGTTCAACACCGTGTTCAGCTACGACCTGTGGGAGCAGTACGTCAGGAAGGACCGGCCCGACGGCTACTACCTGAGGGTGGGCCGCCTCGCGACCGTCGGCGCCACGCTGATCGCCATCGGCACCGCGTTCTTCGCGTCGAACTACGACAACCTGATGGACTACCTGCAGACGCTGTTCGGCTTCTTCAACGCGCCGCTGTTCGCCACCTTCATCCTCGGCATGTTCTGGAAGCGGATGACCGCCACGGCGGGCTGGGTCGGCCTCGTGTCGGGCACGGCGGCCGCCGTCGTCGTGGCGATCCTCTCCGAGGACGCACTGGGCGACGTCAGCACCGGTGTCATCGGGCTCTCGGGCCAGGGCGCCAGCTTCGTCGCGGCCGGTGCGGCGTTCGTGGTCGACGTCCTCGTGAGCGTCGTCGTCTCGCTGATGACCCGGCCGCGGGTCGAGGCCGAGCTGACCGGCCTCGTCTACTCCCTGACGCCCAAGGAGTCGCTCGTCGACCCCGACGAGGCGTCGCTGCCCTGGTACCAGTCTCCGGTCAAGCTGGCCGGCATCGGACTGGTCCTCGTCGTCGTCCTGAACGTCCTGTTCGCCTGAGGAGCCCGTGATGAGTGAAGAGACCACCCGGCGGACCGCCGGCGCGTTCGACATCCGGTACGTCATCGCCGGCCTGATCGGTGTCTACGGAGTGATCCTCGTGGTCTACGGCCTGTTCGCGACCGAGGACGCCGAGCTCGCGAGGGCGGACGGCTTCAACGTCAACCTGTGGTGCGGGATCGGCATGGTCGTGGTGGCCGCCGCCTTCGCGGCATGGGCGCGGCTGCGGCCCGTGGTGATCACCCAGGAGCCGGCCGAGTGAGTCGCGGGGTGGTCGCCCGCCCGACCCCACCCGCCGTGACGACGCCTCGGTGGCCCGCTGCCGCGTCCGGCCTCCCGCAGTCCCACGGGTAACATCGTGCGGGTGACTGAAGTCCCCGACACCGCAGCAGATCCGGCCACGCACCGCTACACCGCGGCGCTCGCCGACGAGATCGAGCTGCGCTGGCAGGACCGCTGGGAGCGCGAGGGCACGTTCCACGCGCCCAACCCGGTCGGCGACCTGGTCGATCCCGACGCCGGTCCGCTGGGTCCGAAGTTCTACATCATGGACATGTTCCCGTACCCGTCGGGCGCCGGCCTGCACGTCGGGCACCCGCTGGGCTACATCGCGACCGACGTCATCGGCCGGTACCGCCGCATGCTGGGCGACAACGTGCTGCACGCGATGGGGTACGACGCGTACGGGCTGCCGGCCGAGATCCACGCGATCCAGACCGGCGAGCACCCCCGCACCAACACGCTCAACAACATCGCCACGATGCGGCGCCAGCTGCGCCGTCTGGGCCTGGCGCACGACGAGCGTCGAAGCGTCGCGACGATCGATCCCGACTTCGTCCGCTGGACCCAGTGGATCTTCATCCAGGTCTTCGAGTCCTGGTACGACGAGGAGCAGGACCGCGCACGCCCCATCGCCGAGCTGCGCGCCGAGTACGAGTCCGGGGCACGGACGGCGCCCGACGGTACGCCCTGGGCCGATCTGCAGCCGCTGGAGCAGCGCCTGCTGATCGACTCCGCCCGGCTGGCCTACATCGACGACTCGCCGGTCAACTGGTGCCCGGGGCTGGGCACCGTCCTGGCGAACGAGGAGGTCACGGCCGACGGCCGGTCCGAGCGCGGCAACTTCCCGGTGTTCACCCGCAACCTGCGGCAGTGGAAGATGCGGATCACCGCGTACTCCGATCGGCTGATCGACGACCTGGACCGCGTCGACTGGCCCGAGAACGTCAAGCAGATGCAGCGCAACTGGATCGGCCGGTCGCACGGCGCCCAGGTGCGGTTCGCGGTCGAGGGCCACGACCCGTCGATCGAGGTCTTCACGACCCGCCCCGACACCCTGTTCGGAGCGACCTACCTGGTGCTGTCGCCCGAGCACCCGCTGGTCGACGTCGTGACGGCCGAGGAGTGGCCCAACGACGTCCCCACGACGTGGACCAACAACGTCGAGGACCCCCGCTCGGCGGTCGCCGCGTACCGCGCCGCCGCCGCGGCCAAGACCGACGTCGAGCGCCAGGAGAACAAGGACAAGACCGGCGTCTTCACCGGCGCATCCGCGGTCAACCCCGTCAACGGCGAGCGCATCCCGATCTTCGTCGCCGACTACGTGCTGATGGGCTACGGCACGGGCGCGATCATGGCGGTGCCGTCCGGCGACCAGCGCGACTTCGAGTTCGCCAGCGCCTACGGACTGCCGGTGGTGCCGACCCTGGCCGAGCAGGTGGGTGCCGACGCCGCGTACGCCGGCGAGGGCACCGTCATCAACTCGTCCAACGAGTCGCTGAGCCTCGACGGTCTGGGCGTCGCCGACGCCAAGGCCGCGATGACCGCCTGGCTGCAGGAGCACGGCCACGGCGCGGGCACCACGACGTACCGCCTGCGCGACTGGCTGTTCAGCCGGCAGCGGTACTGGGGAGAACCCTTCCCGATCGTCTTCGACGAGCAGGACCGCGCCATCGCCCTGCCCGCGTCGATGCTGCCACTGGAGGCGCCGGAGGTGCCGGACTACTCGCCGCGCACGTTCGAGCCCGACGACGTCAGCAGCGAGCCGGAGCCGCCGCTGGCGCGCGCCGAGGACTGGGTCCACGTCACGCTGGACCTGGGCGACGGGCCCCAGCGGTACCGCCGCGAGACCAACACGATGCCCAACTGGGCCGGCTCGTCCTGGTACGAGCTGCGCTATCCCGATCCGCACAACGACGAGACGCTGGTCGACCCCGAGCTGGAGCGCTACTGGCTGGGTCCGCGCGCCGAGGGCGAGACCGGCGGCGTCGACATGTACGTCGGCGGCGTCGAGCACGCCGTGCTGCACCTGCTGTACGCCCGGTTCTGGCACAAGGTGCTGCACGACCTGGGTCACGTCAGCAGCGAGGAGCCGTTCCACCGCCTGTTCAACCAGG
>JALRKU010000455.1 GCA_023254755.1 Aeromicrobium sp.
GGCGCCCTCCACCCCGACGACCGCGCGGCCCTCGGCGAGGGCGCTGACCTGGCCGGCCAGGTCGACGAGCGAGCGGTGGTACACGCTGCGGCTGCGGGCTCGGCGGCTCATGGTCGACCAGCCGCCCACCGCCCGCGGGTCGAACGCCAGGGTGCCGAGGCCGGTGACCTCCAGACCGGCGGAGGCGAGCAGCCGCACCGCGTCGCCGACCGAGCGCGAGCTCCGCGGGTCACCGACCAGCGCGACACCGACCGGCGTGCCGCCGAGCCGGCCCATCGCCAGCGGCTCGCGCAGGCCCTGGAGGCGGTCGCGCAGGTGCGCCAGGGACGGGAGGTCGTCGCGCGCCACGAGGACGACGGCGTCGGCGGCCTCGAGGACCGGCTGCACCGGCGAGCCGACCTCCATCCGGCCGACGTCGGCGAGCACGTCGTCGCGCCACCCGGACAGGGTCGACGCGACGTGAGACCAGACCGGGCCGATCGCGTGGACCTGCACCGGTGTCGAGACGCCCGCGAGCACGTGGGTGCCGTCCATGGTGCGCTGCAGGTGGTCGCCGAGATCGGCCGTCTTGCCGCCCCGCAGCGCGGCGCCGAGCGACACCAGACCCAGATCGGTGTCGAGCGGGTCGCCCCCGGCCGCACGGTCGACCAGTGCGACGTCGCCGCCCGCGGGGTCGAGATCGGCCACGACCGGGTCGCCGCCCCAGATCCGCGCGAGCTCGCGGACCGCCTGGCTGACGCCCGGCGAGCCCTTGGCCGATGCGAAGGAGATCAGGGTCACCGCGTGCCCCCGAGGATCACCAGGCGGGCGTCCTCGAGCGGGACGTCGCGCTCGACGAGGGCGATCCCGAGCCGCTCGTTGGCGGCGGCGTCGACCGTGGCGTCGGCCGCCAGCACGGGCACCACCACGGTGGCTGCGCTGCTCTGCTCGGAGCCGCCTCCGAGCGAGCCCCCGCTGACGTCGGTGTCGGTCGAGAGCACCAGCCCCGTCGAGATCGGGACGGGGCGCGAGTTGCCGTCGCCGATGCGCACGAGTCGCACCAGGTCGCCCGAGCGCAGGCCCACGGGGGCACGACCGGCCTCGAGCGGGATGCCGATCTGGGCCTGGTCGTCGCCGATCGGCTCGCCCTCGGCGAGGGCCGACGTCTCCAGCAGCTGGCCCTGGACGAGCGGGACCGTCGTGTAGGTGCCCAGCACCTGGTCGATCTGGGACTCCTCGACCAGCTTGAGCCCGTCGGCCGAGACCCGCGTGGTGGTCAGCAGGTCGTCGGTGATCTCGGTGCCGGCCGGCACGTCCTGCGCCAGGACGGCGACAGGGACGCGCGAGTCGAGGCGCAGCGCCAGCAGGCCGGCGAGCGCGGCGCCCCCGACGATGAGGAGCACGGCCAGCACGGCCAGGGCCGGACGCCGCCGGCGCGGCGGGGCCGGGCGGTCGTTGCTGCGCGTCGCGTCGCGCGTGCCGATTCCCCGTGCGGTGCGGTCGCGCTGACGGTCGGCGACCGTCGTGCCGGCGCGGGACTGTGCCATGTCGTCGAGCTCCCCTGGTGTGTTGTCCGCTCCGTCCGGAGCTCGGCACCATGATAGGCGTGACAGGCCATCACCGCTCACCCGGGAGGACTAGGTGGACGTAGCCCGTCGGGACCACCTCGAGCGGCGCCCAAGAGGCGTCCGGTCGGCGGGTACCACTACGATGAGCGGCGTCGGGACCTCTTCGCACGAGGACCGTCGAGACATCAGAGCGCAGGGGGGCGCATGGCGGAGATGGAACCCAACCGGTACAAGGCGGCACTGGAGCACGCCGCGGAGGTGATCGACCAGAAGCGCACCGCGCTGGCCGGTGACGGGGGGATGGGCAGCTCCATCCGCACCAAGATCGCCGCCCACGAGGGGTGGGTCTGCGACGCCGCGGACGACTGGGTCACCGACTTCGCCGCCAAGTGCACGCCCGTCATCAACGAGTTCGACACCGCGTACGACGAGGTCAAGGCCGCAGCCGACCAGCAGCCGGCAGAGGTCCGCGCCGGCCATCCGCACGGACTCGCCTACGGACGCCCCCGCCAGCACGGGAACATCCCGGTCTGACATGGGGTCCATCGTCGTCACGATCGAGGCGCTGCAGGGCGCCGTCGACCAGCTCACCACCCTCGGTGCCGACGTCACGGCGGCCCGGACCGCCGCCTACGCGGCCGTCCCCGCCGAGTTCGACGTCAGCACGCTCACCAGCACCGGACCTGCGGCCACGTTCGAGGCCTGGGCCCTTGACCAGGCGGAGTCGCCGCTGGAGATCGTGCTCGACACGGCCAAGCTGCTGCAGACGCGCGGGGAGACCGGGCCCGTCACCATCACCTACAGCGGTCCGTACAGCATCGACACGCTGACCACCAATCTCGGAGACCTGCTGTCGCGCAAGCTCGAGGACGCCACCTCCAAGGAGGACCTGGAGGCCTACCTGGAGATCCTGGGCAACCACCGCGAGACGCCCGAGATCCAGGAGGCCGTGGTCACGGCGCTCGGTCAGGCGGGCGTCGTCACGCTGCTCAACCGTGTCGGCGAGGCCGGTGTCCCGATGGACACGGTCACCAACGCCTTCAACCAGCAGTCCGAGGAGACGATCGCGGGCTGGGTCGAGGACGACATCGCCAACCCCTCGGACATCGACACGAACACCGTGACGCTGCTCGCCGGGTTCGGGCGATCGCCCGAGTTCAGCACCAGCCTCTACGACGCGGTCACGCCCGAGCAGATGACCGACGCCATCCAGCACCTCAACGGGGAGGCATTCCCGTACGGCATCCCCGGCGACTACGACGCCGACGCGCAGGACCTGTACAGCAAGTTCATCAACGGCGCCGGCACGTCGTTCGCCACCTACACGACCGCCGTCGACGACCCGACCGCCCTGGCCGACACCTGGTTCGACGCCATCACCGACGACGACCACCAGGGCAACGCGGCGGCCCTCACGTTCCTCATCCGCAAGGGTGGCGAGAACGCCGCGTTCGACCCCGACTTCCTCTACAACCTCACCGAGGACATCTACCAGTGGGAGCGGGACCAGGACGGTCCGGTCTGGGGCCCCCGCGTCGAAGCCGGCGAGACCGGGATGGACCTCGGCGGCTACCTGTTCGACCCGGACGTCGTCGTCGACGGCGAACCGAGCACGGTCGACGCCGCGCGTCGCGTGGACGGACTCGCCAACCTGCTGGGCTCGATGGAGTTCACCCCCGAGGCCGCCCAGAAGTTCTTCGCCAACGGCTACGAGGGCAGCGGCACCGAGGGCGAGAACTCGCGGATCGACTACCTGCTCCAGGACCGCACCTTCGACGGAACCGACGGCAGCGACGACGGCTACGGCCTCGGAGTCGCGCTGCAGGCCGCGGCCAGCGGCAACACGACCCACGAGTACGTCCCGGGTCTGGGGTACAGCGACGAGTGGAGTGCCGGGTTCGCCACCGACCTGTTCAACCACGTCGCCGAGCACGACCAGGCCGGCGAGGACAACCTCGTCGACAACAAGTTCCACGGCCTGCCCGGCACGTCACTGGCCTACGGCAACATCGGCGCCGCCTACGCCGACGACATCTACGACATGCTCGACAACGAGGACTTCCGGCCCACGGGACCCACCGCTCTCGCGATCGACTACGAGACGCTCCAGAAGGTCGTGGGGCAGATCGGTCACCACGACGACATGCGCGGACTCGAGTCGCTCTCGACCGGACTCCTCGTCGAGGGCAACGAGCGCTTCCGCGCGATGCTCGAGAACAACCCGGGGGCGCACACCCTCGCGGGCCTCGACGGGCTCGATCCGCAGGGCATCCTCGACAGCAACGGCGAGGTGCTCGGCAAGGTGCTCACGATGGGGCTCGAGTCCAAGATGTCCGGCGAGGAGCTCGACCAGGCCCGCGCCGAGTTCGCCGCCAAGGCCTTCGACGTCGCCACCAGCTTCATCCCCGGCGCCGGCGATGTCGTGTCCAGCGTGAAGGACACGCTGTGGGAGACCGCGATCGACACCGCGAAGGACGAGGGCGTCAGCGCGCTCAGCGACCTGATCTCCAGCTCGCCGTCGCCGTCGTCGGGCGAGTACGCCGAGGTCCAGAACTCCCAGTTCGAGGACATCATCCGCTACAACACCTACGACCAGCTGCTGCGGACCGGCTACCTCGAGGACCAAGGCATCCCCGAGGTGCTCATCGTCGGCGAGGGCGACGATCGGCGGTTCCGCCAGGACATCCGGATGGACGGCGTCGACGGCATGCCCGACCCCGACGAGGAGGGCATCAGCGACGCCGAGTCCCAGCAGCGCCAGGACGACCGCGACGAGGTGCAGGCGGCGATCAACTACCTGCTCACCAACAACCCCGACGTCAACGGCCCCGGCGCCTCCCTCCAGGGCCTCCTCACCGACGCCCTGAACGGCTACGACCGCGTCAAGCCCGAACCGGAGGACGAGTGACCACGACCCGCCGACGCCTCGTCCACGGTGCCGCCACGGCGGTGCTGCTCACCTTGTCACTCGCCGCGTGCGGTGACTCGAACGACTCCGAACCGTCCAGCCAGGAGGACGCGATGTACTGCGAGCTCATCGATCCCGAGACCGTCCAGCCGATCGTCGGCGGCGCCGGCGTCAAGGACTTCGGCGGACCCGTGGCCAAGTCCGACACCCGCACGATCAAGTGCAACCTGTACGACGAGGACCGCCGCGAGGACGTGCTCGCCGTCTACGAGTACGAGGTGGCGTCGTCGAAGCTGGCCGCCGAGCGCGACAAGGCCACCGACCTGAGGACGAAGCACGTCGACGACGAGCACTACGTCGCACTCGACGAGGGCGACGACATCGGCTACGCCTGGTACACCGGCGACACGGCGGCTGCGTCGCTGGTCACCGAGGCACGGAACATCTCCGTGACCATCCCGGCGACGCCGGCGCAGGCGGCCGAGTTCACCCCGCTCGCGCTCAAGATCGCCCAGCAGATCGACACCAACCTCGACACGTGGGACGCCGAGCACCCTTCATGATGGATCCGTGCGCCTCTTCCTGACCGTCGAGCTGCCCGACCGGGGCGTTCGACGCGACCTGATCTGCGAGCACGAGGCCGACACGACGGTCGCGGATCTGGCGCGCCACCTGGCCCACGAGGTCTCCGGGCTGCCCGGCCGTCCCGGGGCTGCCGGCGCGACCAACGTGCTCGACCTGCGGACGGGCCTGCCGCACTCCCCCGCGGCACCCGACCTCTACCTCGGCGACGAGCGGCTCGAACCCGAGGCCCTGCTCGCGCGCTGCGGCGTGCGTCACGGAGCCACGCTCGGGCTCTCGGGTCCTTCCACGCATCGCGGCGCCGAGCCGCAAGGTGCCGTCGAGGTCCGTGTCGCGTCGGGACCCGGAGCCGGCACGCTGACCCGCCTCGGCGTCGGCAGCGCCACGATCGGCAGCGCGCCACACTGCACGGTCGTGCTCGACGACCCCGACGTACCCGCCGTGGCCGTGTCGCTCGACGTCACGGTCGACGGGCAGGTCACGATCTCGGCCGACCCCTCGGTGCGCGATCTCGAGGTCCCGCAGCCACATCGGCGCGACCCCGCCACCGAGCCGATCATCCTGGGCGCCAGCTCGGTCACGTCGGCCCGTCGTCGTCGCTGGTGGCGTCGGCGTCAGATCCACACGGCCCTCGAGCAGGGCCGTCGAGTCGATCCGCTGGCCGACCGACCGATGGTCCGCCTCGACCGCATCGAGGTCGACGAGACGTCGCCGTGGGAGCCAGGTCAGGAGCTCGGCGTCGGACACGTCCTGCTGACCCTGGCCCGGGTCGACTCCCCCGACGCGTCGCTGTCGCCCTCGGCCACCACGCCGGAGCTCGAGTACAACCGTCCGCCGCGACTGCACCCGGCCGTTGGCCCGCGGGAGTTCGCGCTGCCGTCGGAGCCGCAACGTCCCGACAAGATGCCGATCCCCGTGCTGATGATGGTCGCGCCGCTGCTGATGAGCGGCGCGATGTACGCCGTCACGCGGTCGCCGTACACCCTGATGATGGCCGGCATGTCGCCGATGATGATGCTGCTCAACGCGACCGGTTCGCGTCGCCAGCAGAAGCGTCGCTGGCTCAACCAGCTCGACGACTACCACGAGAAGCGCGTGTCGGTGGAGAACGCGGCCCTCACGGCACTGGTCGACGAGCGCGGCCGACGCCGTCGCACGCTGCCCGATCCCGCCACGCTGCTGCTGATGGCCACCGGACCGCGCGCCCGGCTGTGGGAGCGCCGACGCTGGGACGCCGACTTCCTGGTGCTGCGGGTCGGCACGTCCGACCTGCCGTCGGAGATCGTCGTCAAGGACCCCACCCGGGCCGCCCACGAGGGGCCGCTGCGCTGGACCGCGGCCGACGTGCCCGTTCCGCTGCCCCTGGCGGCGCTGGGTGTCGTGGGTCTGGCCGGCGAGTCGGCCCCCACTCGGCGCCTCACCTCGTGGCTCCTGGCGCAGGCGGCGGCGTTGCACAGTCCCACCGACGTCGAGCTGCTGGTGTTCGGCGACGCCGAGAGCGAGAGTGCCTGGGACTGGTCGAAGTGGCTTCCGCACGTCCGGGGTCCCGAGGGCGGCCGCGCCGTCCGCATCTCGGTCGACGACGACTCGACGGCGTCGTTGCTGGGCGAGCTCAGCGCGATCGTCGCGCACCGCCGTGAGCTCGACCCCAAGGTCATCGGGGGTCTGAGCCGCCTGGTCGTGGTGCTCGACGGCGCCCGCGAGCTGCGCATGATGCCGGGCATGATCTCGGCTCTCAAGGAGGGGCCGTCGCTCGGCATCCACTTCCTGTGCCTCGACCGCACCGCCCACGAGCTGCCCGAGGAGTGTCGCTCGGTCGTCGAGGTCGGCCCCGAGCTGGTCTCGCTGCAGGCCACCGAGCAGCAGCACCTCGACGGGGTGCAGCCCGATGTCGTCTCCGACGCCTGGCTGGTGCGCCTGGCCCGCGCGCTCGCGCCGATCCGCGACGTCAGCACCGAGGACCTGTCGGCCACCCTGCCGTCGTCGAGCCGGCTGCTCGACGTCATCGGCATGCCCACGCCCAGCGCCGACGACGTGCTGATGCGCTGGTCAGAGGGCGGGCGCACGACCCGCGCGGTGATCGGCGAGGGTCTCGAGGGAGCCTTCTCGATCGACGTGCGCGCCGACGGACCCCACGGTCTCGTCGCCGGCACGACCGGCTCGGGCAAGTCCGAGCTGCTGCAGACCATCATCGCGTCGCTCGCCGTGGGCAACCGCGCCGACGAGTTCACCTTCGTGCTGATCGACTACAAGGGCGGCGCAGCCTTCATGGACTGCGCGGACCTGCCGCACACCGTCGGCATGGTCACCGACCTCGACGGCCACCTGACCACCCGCGCCCTGGAGTCGTTGCGGGCCGAGCTGCACTACCGCGAGCACCAGCTGTCCCGGGCACGCGCGAAGGACATCGAGGACTACCTCGCGGGGCGCGGGCCCGACGACGAGCCGATGCCGCGGCTGCTGATCGTCATCGACGAGTTCGCCGCCCTGGTCGCCGAGCTGCCCGACTTCGTGACCGGTCTCGTCGACGTGGCACGCCGCGGCCGATCGCTCGGCGTGCACCTGATCCTCGCGACGCAGCGTCCCGCGGGTGTCGTCAGCGCGGAGATCAAGTCCAACACCAACCTGCGCATCGCCCTGCGCGTCACCGACGCGGGCGACTCGCAGGACGTCATCGAGTCGGCGGCAGCTGCCGACATCGCCAAGACGACGCCGGGCCGCGCGTACGCCCGACTCGGCGCGTCGTCGCTCATGCCCTTCCAGTCCAGCCGCGTGGGCGGGCGTCCGTCGTCCGGCAGCTCCGGCCCTGGCGTGGGGTTCCAGGCCTTCGACTGGGGTGTCCTGGGATCGGGCCGCAACGCCCGACCGGCCGCGCGGGGCGAGGACGACGTCGAGATCCCGACCGACCTGGCGAGCCTCGTGCGTGCGCTCGGTGCGGCACACGAGCGACTGGGGTTGGGCGAGATGCGCAAGCCCTGGCTCCCACCACTGCCCGAGATCGTGGGTCTCGACCGCTGCAACCCCGCTGAGCCTGTCAGCGGCGTGGTGCCGCCGATCCCGCTCGGCCTGGCCGACCTGCCGGCCCGCCAGCAGCAGGTCGTCGAGACCTGGGACCTCGAGCGCGCGGGTCACCTGATGATCTCGGGCCAGCCGCGCACCGGTCGCTCCAGCATCCTGCGCACGATCGCCGGTGGCATCGCGCGACAGTGCTCACCCGCCGACGTGCACCTCTACGGCATCGACGCCGGCAACAACGCCCTGCTGCCGCTCGTCGGCCTGCCGCACGTCGGAGCGATCGTCACCCGCCTGCAGCCCGACCGGATGACCCGGCTGCTCACGATGCTGCAGCGCGAGGTCGCCCGGCGCCAGCAGGAGCTGGCCGAGCACGGCTTCGCCGACATCGGCGAGCAGCGGCGCGCCGTGCCCGCGGAGGAGCGGCTGCCCTACCTCGTGGTCCTCCTCGATCGTCTCGAGGGCTTCGTGCAGACCTTCGAGTCCGTCGACGGCGGCGTGCTGATCGAGCGACTCCACACCCTGCTGCAGGAGGGCGCCGGCGTCGGGCTGCGCTTCGTGATCGGCGCCGACCGCTCGGGCGTGCTCGGGCGCATCTCGATGCTGGTCGAGGACCGCATCCTGCTGTCCATGGCCGATCCGTCGGACTACACGACGATCGGCCTGTCGCCGCGCAGCGTGCCCAAGACGATGGGCCCGGGCCGGGCCTTCCGCGGTGGCGAGCGACCCCGCGAGCTGCAGCTCGCGATGCTCGACGAGAGCGGCGAGGGCGTCGACCAGGTGCGTGTGCTGCACGACCTCGCGGCGCGCACGACCGAGCAGTGGGCCGATCTCGAGCGGGACCGTCGTCCCCGCCGCGTCGACGACCTTCCGACGTCGATCAGCTGGGGCGACGCGCTCGAGCTCGACCGGCCCACACCGACCCCGACGTTCATCCCGGTCGGTGTCGGCGGCGACACCCTCACCCTGCTGGGCGTCGACACGCTGCTGTCCGGGCCAGGCCTGCTCGTGGCCGGCCCTCCGCGCACCGGACGCAGCACCGCCCTCGTCGCGATCGCGCTCGACCAGGTCGCGGCAGGACGCGAGGTCCAGATCATCGCCCCGCGACAGTCCCCGCTGCGAGACGTGGCCGGGGCACGGATCATCACCGGCACCGAGCCCGCGGACGAGATCAAGAAGCTGCTCGGCAGCCGGCGTCCGCACACGGTGCTGGTCGACGACTTCGACGTGCTGGGCGCCGACTCCCCGGCCGCGGCGGCGCTGGTCGAGGCCTACGCCGCGATGCGCGACTCGCCGCACGTCATGGTCGTGGCGGGCGGCATCGACGAGCTGAACGGCATGTACCGGGGCCTGCCCGCCGAGATCAAGAAGGGCCGCACCGGGCTGATCCTCGGTCCACGCTCGTCCACCGACGGCGACCTGCTCAGCGCTCGACTGCCGCGCTCGGTGGGCGCGCCGGTGCCCGTCGGGCGCGGCATCCTCGCCACCACGACGGGGTGGACCTGGGTGCAGGTGCCCAAGCCCTAGTCTCGGTGCGTGTGCGCCCGAGCCGTGTCGGGCGGTGAGTGACGCACCGAACCGGCGCCGATTCCGTGCCCGGCCCACCGCCCGCTGGAGCCAGCGGTGCCCAGGTCACCGCCCGCCGGGCGGCCGGCGCGACCGGCATCACGCCTGGGCCGAGACGCACGACGGGCGCCCCACCGCGAGGTGGAGCGCCCGTCGAGGCGTGGTGCCGGTCAGCGCGGCGAGACGAGGTCCGGCAGGTCCACCAGGGTGGCGTCGCGGCCGGCGACCTTGAAGTCGTTGTAGTTGCGAGCGACGTTGGAGCCGTGCGTCGCGAGCGACTGGCACAAGGTGATGAGGCTCGGGCGCAGCGAGGACTCCCACTCCGCGACGAACTGCTCCTTGAACTTGGAGTCCCACTCCTCCTCGGCCTTGGCCTTGGCGCTCTCCAGCGCGGTGATCACGGCGTCGGCGTCGTGCATGCTGCGCTCGAAGGCGCGGTACAGCTCGGCAAGATCTTCTGGATTCGCGGAAACCATGCGCGAGTCCCCCCTCGGTTCATTCCCCCGACCCCCTGCCGGGAGGTTGTCTCGATCGTAGCGGAGGCGGTCGGACCCGCACGGCGGGGCCGCGGCTTCTCAGGCCAGGACGGCGGCCAGGGCGTCGGCCACGCCGTCGAGCTGCTCGCCGGTGACGTCGCGTCCGAACGTGAAGCGCACGGCGGTCTGCGCCACCTCGCGGCCCCTCATATCGTATGACGATCACATCACCAGAATTATAACGCCGCTCAATAACTGCCCGAAACGCATCTTCTTCACGATCAAATACAAGAGCAGGACCGCTGAAGATAAGTTTGCGGAGACCTACGATTTTTACAATTGCGCCATCTGGCGCAAGGTTGCCGCTAAGAGCCGTCAAACCACCCCTAGGGGAAAGAGCACGATCAGTCTTGAATATAATATCCTGATTTTCTGGAATCTTAATATTTGATAAGTTTTCTGCTAGAGTTTTACCAGTTACCGTCAAACATTCTCCATGCAAATATCCTCCATCCAAAAGCGCACGTAAGACAACTGGTGCGCCGCCAATATCATATACATCTT
>JALRKU010000472.1 GCA_023254755.1 Aeromicrobium sp.
GTCGATCCATGCGACCCGTAACGTCCACGGCGGTCGGGAGTCTTCGAGGTCCGACGGCACCGGCCGGGCATCCGGCGAGTCGTGAGCGACCCAGCGACCACGTGGCAGCGGGCCAGGAGCGAAACGGATGCTGATACGGCGCATTGCGGCTCGATCCGAGGATTCCGGCTAGCGCTTGCGGCGAGGGGCGGCGGACCGCGGCGGGGCGGCGCGCATGTGGTCGCGCACGGGCACCAGCAGCTCGGCGAGCCGGCGGACGTCGCCGTCTGCCATCGGGTGCAGGAACAGGCGGCGGATGACCTCGGCGTGGCCGGGCATCACGCGCGCGATGCGTTCTCGCCCCTCGTCGGTGATCGAGACCGTCACGCTGCGCTCGTCGTCGGGCGACGGTGCGCGGACGACCAGACCCGCCTTCTCCAGCAGGCCCGCCTGGTAGGTCAGCCCGCTGCGGCTGTACACGACGCCGTCGGCGAGGTCGGTCATGCGCTCGCTCCCGGTCGGTGAGCCGAGGGCCAGGCGCGCGAGCAGCTGGAACTGCACGTAGCTCAGGTCTCCCGCCTCCCGCAGCTGCTCCTCGACACCGTGCTTGAGCAGACCCGCGACGTCCATCAGCGCGAAGTAGGCCTGGAGGCCGTCGGGGTCCAGGGGTTCGTGAGCATCGGCCATGCGCGCCATCGTACCAATACTTCACATTCGAATCACTTGCTTCGAGTTCGCAGCACTGCTACCGTCGAACTGTTGCTTCGAATCCGAAGCACCTGACGAAGGAGACATCATGAAGGCGACGCAGCACCAGAAGGCAGTGCGATTCCACGAGACCGGCGACGCCGACGTCCTGCGCTACGAGGACGTCGAGATCCCGCAGCCCGGAACGGGCCAGGTCCGCGTCCGGGTGGCGGCCTCGGCGTTCAACCCCGCGGACGGTGGCCTGCGAGGCGGGTTCCTGCCGATCCCCCTGACCCTTCCGCACGTGCCCGGCTACGACGCGTCCGGCACGATCGACGCGGTCGGTGACGGCGTCACGACGCTGGTCGAGGGCGACCAGGTGTACGGCTTCCTCCCGATGACCGAGGACGGCGCGGCCGCGCAGTACGTCGTCGCGCCCGCCGACGCCCTGGTGGCGGCACCCACGGGCATCCCGCTGGTCGACGCAGCAGGCATCCCGTCCGTCGCGCTCACGGCGTGGCAGTCCCTGTTCGAGGCGGCCCGGCTCACCGCCGGGCAGCGCGTGCTGGTCAACGGCGCCGGAGGGTCCGTCGGCGGCTACGCGGTGCAGCTGGCCCATCGTGCCGGCGCGCACGTGATCGCGACCGCCAGCCCGCGCAGCCAGGACGCGGTCCGCGCCAGCGGTGCCGACGAGATCATCGACCACACCAGCTCGTCCGTGCTCGATGCGCTGACCGAGCCGGTCGACGTCCTGCTCAACCTGGCGCCGATCGCGACCGAGGGCTTCGTCGAGCTGGCGACGCGCGTGCGCGACGGCGGTGTCGTCGTGTCGACGACACCGAAGGTGCCGACCCCCGACGATCCCGGTCGCGGCGTCCGCGGCGAGACGATCTACGTCCACCCGGACGCGGCCGTGCTGGCCGAGCTCGCGTCGCTGGTCGACGCCGGCGAGCTCCGCGTCGAGATCTCGCAGCGGGTGCCCCTCAGCGAGCTGCCGGACGTCCACCGGCGGTCCGACGAGGGCACGCTCCACGGCAAGGTCGTCATCGTCCCGCCCGCCGAGTGACGACGGACGGCCGGCAGGGTCCAGCCGCCGAGTGGCCCTCAGGCCACTCGGCGCTGGGCCAGCGGGCGGCGCCGCATCGCCGGGTCCGCGACCTCCGGTCCGCGGTAGACCATGTCCATCGCGCCGACGCTCTCCCCCGGCGCCACGATGTCGTCGATGCGATCCAGCAGCTCGTCGTCCAGCGACACCTCGACCCCGGCCAGAGTGTCCTCGAGCTGCTCCATCGTGCGGGGGCCGGCGATGGCCGCGGTGACGCCCGGATGCGCGACGACGAAGGCCATCGCGAGGTGCGAGAGCTTGACGCCCGACGCGTCGGCCAGCGCGATGAGCTTCTCGACGGCCGCCAGGCGTCGCTCGTCCCGGAAGTGGTTCATGCCGGTGACCGTCGAGCGGAGGACGTCGTTGTCGCCGCCCGCGCGGTACCGGCCGGTGAGGAATCCTCCGGCCAGCGGGCTGTAGACGAGCGTGCCCATCCCGTAGCGCTGAGCCACCGGGAGGATCTCGCGCTCGATCTCCCGGTCCAGGATCGAGTAGTTGGGCTGCTCGGTGCGGAACCGCTCGAACCCGCGCCGCTCCGCCGCCCACTGGGCCTCGACGATCTCGGACCCGCGCATCGACGACGTCCCGATCGCGCGCACCTTGCCCTGGCGGACGAGATCGGTCAGCGCCGACAGCGTCTCCTCGACGTCGGTGTCCGGGTCCGGTCGGTGCAGCTGGTAGAGGTCGATGTGGTCCGTCTTCAGGCGGCGCAGGGACCGCTCCACCGCCTGCACGATCCAGCGGCGCGAGGCCCCGCGGTGATTGACGTCGTCGTCGACCGGACCCCAGAACTTGGTGGCGAGCACGACGTCGTCCCGCCGCCCCACCAGCGCCTCGCCCACGACCTCCTCGGAGTCGCCGTACCGGTCGGCCGTGTCGATGACGTTGATGCCGGCGTCGAGCGCACGGTGAATGATCCGGATGGCCTCGCTGCGGTCGGGATTGCCCAGCGACCCGAGCATCATGGCGCCGAGCGCGTAGGGACTGACCTGGATGCCGGTGCGGCCGAGAGTGCGATAGTTCATGGGAGACCCCTACCGAAGCGGAACAATGTTCCGCCAACGATACGGAACAATGTTCCGGTGAACCAGGAGCAGTCGTGAGCGCAGCGTCCGCACCCGGTCCCGAGCGGGCCGACGCCCGCGCCCGGAGGGAGTCGATCCTGCGGGCCGCGAAGGACGTGCTGGCGCGGTCCGGGGTCAACGCCCCGGTCCGCGAGATCGCCGACGAGGCGGGGGTCGGCATCGCCACGCTGTACCGCCACTTCCCCCAGCGCGCCGACCTCGTCCTGGCGATCCTCGACACCGAGATCGACGACGTGGCCGACGCGGCACTCAGGCTCGTCGACTCCGGTCCTCCGCGGCAGGCCCTGGAGGAGTGGGTCGAGAGCTTCACCCGCCTCGTAGCGACCAAGAAGGGTCTGGCGGCGGCGCTCCGGTCCGACGACCCAGGCCTCGCCGCCCTGCCCGCGCACCTGCGCGAGCGCATCCTTCCGTCGCTGACGACGCTGCTCGACCGAGCCGTCGCGTCAGGTGACGTCCGACCAGACGTCGACGCCGAGGACCTGATGCTGGCCGTGGCCGACCTGAGTCACCGATCCACCTCGAACTCGATGATCCGAGTCCTCCTCGACGGACTAGCGACCCCCCGTCCCGGATCGACGCGTCCGTAGGGAGTCCGCTGCACCCTGGCTCCCCGGGTAGGAGTCGAACCTACGTCGCTAGTCCTGATTCAAAGTCAGGCGGGCCCTGCCGGCAGACCAACCGGGGAATCAGGTCGAGTCTAGGGCCGTCGTCGTCAGGACGGGGCGGAGGCGACGCAGAAGGTGCGGGAGAACGGGAGCACCGTGCCCCACGGACGCTGCGGGTAGGCCTCGCGGAGCGCCGCCTTGTACTCCGCCTCGAACTGCAGGCGCAGGTCGTCGGGCAGGGCCTGCAGGACGGGGCGGGCGCCCGTGCCCGAGACCCACTGGAAGACGGGGTCCTCGCCCTGGAGCACGTGCTGGTAGGTGGTCGACCAGGCGTCGACGGTCCAGCCGCGCTCGGCGAACAGGTCGAGATAGACGTCCGGCTCGTCCTGGGGGAAGCGGTCGAAGACCCCAGCGGTGTGCGCGGCGAACGGCTCGCTCCGCGCCAGCTCGAACAGCAGGCGGTGGCTCGGCGCCCCGCCGTTGGTCGGCACCTGCAGCGCGAAGGACCCGCCCGGGACGACCGAGGAGGTCAGGTCGGCGATGACGTCGAGCCGGTCGGGCAGCCACTGGAACAGCGCGTTCGACACGATCACGTCGACGGGCTCCCCGGGCCGCCACGTGGCGACGTCGGCGAGCACGTACTCGGTGTCGGGGTCGTCGCGGAGCGCCTGCTCGATCATCTCGGGCGACGAGTCGACCCCGACCAGCCGGGCGTCGGGGAACGCCGAGCGGATCAGGGGCGTCAGGTTGCCCGGGCCGCAGCCGAGGTCGACCACCGACGTGACGCCGTCACGCGGCACCCGGGCCAGCAGGTCGACGAACGGGCGGGCGCGATCGCCTGCGAAGCGCAGGTACTGGGCGGGGTCCCAGGACGGCATCAGGCGGCTTCCAGCTGGGCGGCCAGGCTGATCAGGCGGGCGTCGTCGTCGCGCCGGGCGACGAGCTGCGCCGCGAGCGGCAGGCCGTCGTCGGTGTGACCGACGGGCATCGACACCGCCGGCACCCCGGCGTGGTTCCACTGCGCCGTGTAGGCGTAGAACGCGTTCATCGTGAGCACGAGACGCAGGCCGCCGAGGCCGGCCCAGTGGCCGATCGGGATCGGCGGTCCCGCCATCACCGGCGTCAGCAGCACGTCGACCCCCAGCTCGTCGTGCACCGCGCCGCCCCACTCCGCGCCCTTGCGCCGCGCGTAGGCGACCGCCCGGCGGCCGAACGGCGCCCCGAGCCGGGCGATGCCCCGGGTGCGGTCCTCCAGCAGCGAGGGGTCGTCGACCAGCCGGGTGTTGTCGCGGATGCCGCCGAGGTACCGGGCGGTGAGGGTCTTCGACGCGAGACCGTACGGGATCTCGACCTCGGTGACGTCGTGCCCGAGCTCGCGGAGTCGCTCGGCCGTCGACTCGAGCGTGGCCCGCACCGCGGGGTCGAGCGGTGCGGGACGGGCGGCCGCCGCGGCACTGAACGACAACCCGATGCGCAACGGCTCCGGAGGACGGGCGGTCGCTGCGACGAGCGAGGTCTCGAACGTCCCGATGGTGTCCAGGAACAGCGCCGTGTCGGCGACGCGCGGGGTGACGCATCCCTGCGTCGAGAGCCCGTGCCACCCGCCGCTGCTCGGCATGCGCCCGTTGGTGCTCTTGAAGCCGACCACTCCGCAGCACGCGGCCGGGATCCGGATCGACCCCGCGCCGTCGGACGCCGACGCGATGCCGATCGCCCCGGCGCCCACGAGGGCGCCCGAGCCGCCGGAGGACCCACCGCACGTGTGGTCGGCGTGGTGCGGGTTGCGCGTCACGCCGGTGGCGACCGGCTCGGTGAAGCCCGTGATGGCCAGCTCCGGCAAGGTCGTCTTGGCGACCACGACCATGCCCGCCGCCCGTACGGCCGCCACGTAGTCGCTGTCGGTCTCGGCCCGGCGATGCATCGCCCGGCTGCCCCAGCCGGTGACCTCACCGGCGATCGGCAGGTCGTCCTTGATCGCGATCGGGACGCCGGTCAAGGGTCCGGCCCCGCCGGACGCCCGGAGCTCGTCGGCCGCGTCCGCGTCGGCGAGCGCGCGGTCGCGGTAGATCGCGACGGTCGCGTTCAGCGACGCGTGCGCGGCCTCGACGGCGTCGAGCGTCGCCTCGGTGAGCGCCCGCGACGTGATCGTGCCCGCGGCGAGGAGCTCGGCCTGCGCCGCCGCCCCGACCGCGACGGCGTCGCGGGCGCCTGAGGTCACTGGCAGGCCTGCGCCAGGGGCTGGATGGTCTCGGGCTCGAGCAGCTCGGAGACCTCGATGTCCTGCTCGATCGCCTTGTCGACGATGCAGTTGGCCACGTCCTCGGGCACGCCGGACGACGTCATGCCGGTGATGAACGACTCGCGCGCGGTCGGGTCGGTCAGGTCGAGTCCGGTCTCGTCGAGGGTGTCGGCGATCGAGTCCTTGTCGACCTTGCCCGCGCAGTCGATGCCCGCCTGCGTCGCGGCGTCCTTCTGGCTCTCGGGATCGGACTTCATGAACGCGTCGGTGTCGCCGATCTCGTCGATCAGGCAGTCGGCAAGATCGTCGGTGTAGCCCATGTCGATGAGCTGCTGGCGGACCTGGGCACTGGAATCGTCGCCGCCGTCCTTGCCACCGTCGCCGTCGCTGCCCCCGCTGCACGCGGCGAGCGCCGCCACCATCATCAGTCCGGCCATCAGCCTGCTCATCGTCCGCATGGCAGCAGGCTAGGCCATGCACCGGGTCCCCGCCGCCACTGCAGTAATCTTGACGTCAAGAATCTTGATCGAGGTGAGCGGGATGCAGGACGAGGTCGACCGGCTGGTCGCCGCGTGGCGCCGGGAGCGCCCGGATCTCGACGTCACGCCCATGGAGGTGCTCAGCCGCATCTCCCGGCTCGCGACCCACCTCGACCGGGCACGCAAGCAGGCGTTCGCCGACCACGGCCTCGAGCCGTCGGAGTTCGACGTGCTCTCCGCGCTGCGTCGGGCGGGCCACCCGTACCGCCTCTCCCCCGGCCAGCTCGTGCAGGAGACCCTGGTGACCAGCGGCACCATGACCCACCGGGTCGACCGGCTGCTCGCCAAGGGCCTGGTCGATCGCCAGCCCGACCCGGCGGACCGGCGCGGCGTGCAGGTCGGTCTCACCGACGCCGGCCGGACGGCGGTCGACGGCGCCCTCGACGCCCTGCTGGAGAGCGAGCGGGCGCTGCTGGCCGACCTGCCGCAGCCCGGGCGCGAGGCGGTCGCCTCCGCACTCCGCACCCTGTCCCTGCCGTTCGACGCCTGATGGCGCACCTGCTGGGCGCCGAGCAGATCGCCCTCGACTTCCCGACCAAGACCGTCTTCGGCTCCGTCACCATCGGTCTCGACGAGGGCGACCGCGTGGGTGTCGTGGGCCGCAACGGCGACGGCAAGTCGACCCTGCTGTCGATCCTCGCGGGACGGCTCGCCCCCGACGCCGGCCGCGTGACGGTGCGCAACGGCGTGCGGATCGGCGTGCTCGACCAGCGCGACGTGCTGGACCCCGACCTGACCGTCGGCGGGGTCGTGGTCGGCGACGTGCCGGACCACACGTGGGCCGGCGACCCGAGGATCCGCGACGTCATCGCCGGGCTGCTCTCCGACGTCGACTGGGGCGCCGCGGTCGGCACCCTCAGCGGAGGGCAGCGGCGCCGCGTCGCCCTGGCGGCCCTGCTCGTCGACGACCACGACGTGCTGTTCCTCGACGAGCCGACGAACCACCTCGACCTCGAGGGCGTCACCTGGCTGGCGGGCCACCTCCGGGCGCGCTGGCCGCGCACGGCGGGTGGCCTCGTGGTCGTGACGCACGACCGGTGGTTCCTCGACGAGGTCTGCACCCGCACCTGGGAGGTCCACGACGGCGTCGTCGAGCCGTTCGAGGGCGGGTACGCCGCCTACGTCCTGCAGCGCGTCGAGCGCGACCGGGTCGCCGCCGCCACCGAGGCCAAGCGGCAGAACCTCATGCGCAAGGAGCTCGCGTGGCTGCGGCGCGGCGCCCCCGCCCGGACGTCGAAGCCCAAGTTCCGCATCGACGCCGCGACCCAGCTGATCGAGGACGTCCCGCCGATCCGCGACACGGTCGAGCTCAAGCAGATGGCCACGGCGCGGCTGGGCAAGGACGTCGTCGACGTGCTCGACGTCGTCGTCGACTTCGACGGCCGCCGCGTGCTGGACCACGTCACGTGGCGGATCGGGCCCGGCGAGCGCACCGGCGTGCTCGGACCCAACGGTGCCGGCAAGTCCACCCTCCTGAACCTCGTGACGGGAGACCTCGCCCCCTCCGGCGGCCGGGTCAAGCAGGGCAAGACCGTGCGCGTCGCCCGCCTGAGCCAGGACCTGCACGAGCTCGACGCGGTCGCCCACGAGCGCGTCAGCGACGTCATCGGCCGCAAGCGGACCAGCTACGTCGCAGGCGGGCAGGAGCTCACGCCCGGGCAGCTGCTCGAGCGGCTCGGGTTCACCAGCGCCCAGCTCAGCACCCCCGTCCGTGACCTGTCGGGCGGCCAGCGCCGACGCCTCCAGCTGATGCTGATCCTGCTCGACGAGCCGAACGTGCTGGTGCTCGACGAGCCGACCAACGACCTCGACACCGACATGCTCGCCGCGATGGAGGACCTGCTCGACACCTGGCCGGGCACGCTCCTCGTGGTGTCGCACGACCGCTACCTGCTGGAACGCGTCACCGACCAGCAGTACGCGGTGCTCGACGGACGGTTCCGTCACCTGCCAGGCGGCGTCGACCAGTACCTGGAGCTGCGCAGGGACGGGTCGGTCGCATCACCCTCCGAGCCCGAACCCGCGCGCCCGTCGGCTGCGAGCTCGGGCGCCGAGCGGCACGCGGCCCGCAAGGAGCTGTCGTCGGTCGAGCGGCGACTGGGCCGCGCCGAGCAGGACGTCGCCACGATCGAGGCCGAGCTGGGTGCGCACGACCCCACCGACTACGCCGGGCTGGCCGCGATCAGCGCGCGCCTGCAGTCCGCGCAGGACGAGCTGGCCTCGCTGGAGGAGCGCTGGCTCGAGCTGTCGGACGAGCTGGACTGACCAGGTCCCACCGATCACGCGCCGCGCAGCACGCGGGCCAGCTGCTGCACGGCGTACCCGTAGCCGTGCAGACCGGCACCGATCACGACGACCTCGGCGATGTCGGACACGTAGGAGTGGTGCCGGAAGGGCTCCCGGCGGTGGATGTTCGACAGGTGCACCTCGGCGATCGGGAGCTCCGTCGCGAGCAGCGCGTCGCGGATCGCGACCGACGTGTGCGTGTAGGCGCCGGGGTTGATGACGATCGCGGCACAGTCCTCGCGGGCCCCCTGGATCGCATCGATCAGCTCGCCCTCGTGGTTGCTCTGCACCGCGCGCACCTGCAGTCCCTCGGCCGCGGCCGTCTCGGTGACCAGCTGCTCGACGTCGGCGAGCGTCGTGGTGCCGTACACGTCGGGCTCACGCGTGCCGAGCAGGTTCAGGTTCGGCCCGTTGACCAGGAGCAGTCGACTCACCCGATCAGCCTATCTGGACTCCGCGACGTCAGCCGGTGACGAGGCGGGCGCCGGGGACGGGGCCCGTGGACTGGATGACGTCGGCGCACGTCGACGCGCTGCCGAGGGCGATGGCGACGTCGAGCCCGTGCTGCTCGTCCTCGACGAGGAACAGGCAGGTGGGCCCCGAACCGCTGAGGATCGCGCCGTAGGCCCCGGCCTCGCGACCGATGTCGAGCGTGTCCTCCAGCTCGGGCCGCAGCGACAGCGCTGCCTCGGTCAGGTCGTTCGACAGGTGCTCCCCGAGGGCGCGGGCGTCGCCGGCCCGCAGCGCCGTGAGCAGCCCGTCGGCGATCTCGGGAGCGGGCACGTCGGTCGACAGCTCGTCGAACCGCGCGTAGACGGCAGCGGTCGACAGGCCCTCGGCCGCCGTGGCGAACACCCAGTGGTACCGGCCCCGGGCCAGCACCGGGCTGACCGTCTCGCCCCGTCCGCCGCCGACCGCGTTGCCGCCGTGCAGGAGGAACGGGACGTCGCTGCCGAGCGACGCGGCGACCGGTTCGAGGTCGTGCTTGGACAGACCGAGGCCCCACACCTCGTTGCAGGCCACCAGCGCCGCGGCGGCGTCGGCCGACCCGCCCGCCATGCCACCCGCGACCGGGATGGCCTTGCGGATCGCGAGGTCGACGCCCGTCGTGGTGCCCGTGGCGCGCTGCAGCGCGCGGGCGGCTCGCACCGCGAGGTTGTCCTCGTCCTCGGGGACGTCGGCGGCCTCGGCCCACACGTCGAGCTCGCTGTGCATCGCCACCGTGATCGACTCGTCGTCGCGCCGCGAGGCTCTGACCTCGTCGTGCAGGTCGACCGCCTGGTAGACGGTCGCGAGCGGGTGGAACCCGTCGCCACGGACCGGACCGACTCCCAGGCAGAGATTGATCTTGGCCGGCACCCGGACGGTCGCTGTCGTCACGCGCCCCAACCTAGGGCATGCTCGCCGAAGCGCTACCCGACGACGAGGCCCTTGGCCGGCGGGGCCGCGAACTCGAGGCGCTGCGACGTCGAGAGGCCGAGCCGCACCAGCGCCTCGACCTGGGTGACCGCCGCGGCGACGCCGTCGACGACCGGCACCCCGAGGTCGCTCTGGAGCCTGGCGCACAGGTCCGCCATGCCGGCACACCCCAGCACGACGACGTCCGACCCGTCGTCGTCGAGCGCCTGCCGCGACGCCTCCAGCACCGTCGCGTACGCCTGGGGATCGGTCTCGAGCTCGACCACCGGGATGCCCGTGGCGTGGACGCCCCGGCAGTGGCGCTCCAGGCCGTACTCGAGCGCCAGGTCCTCGGTGTGCCCGATCGTGCGGGCCAGTGTGGTCACGACGCTGAAGCCGCGGCCCAGGTAGGCCGCGGTGCGCATCGCCGCCTCGGCGATGCCGACCACGGGGCCCGACGCGAGCTCGCGCGCCGCGAGCAGCCCGGGATCGCCGAAGCAGGCCAGCACGTAGCCGTCGACGCCCTCGGACTCACCGCGGGCGACCTCCGCGAGCACGCCGGGCACCGCCATCGCGTCGTCGACGTGGCTCTCGATCGAGACCGGCCCGGTCTCGGGACTGACCGCCTCGACGGTGACGCCCGGGCCGACGACGGCCCGGGCGCACTCGCCGATCGTGGCGGTCATGGAGAGCGTGGTGTTCGGGTTGATCACCCGGATCTCCATGACCGACCCTCAGCTCTCGACCCGCGCCGGCTCACGCCCCGACGCGAACCCGGCGACGTCGAGCTTGACCGCGAACGCGTAGTAGATCGCGAAGCCCAGGCCGCAGCCGAGGAACCAGCTGTAGTCGGGCAGCCAGGTGACCACGTCGAAGAGCTTCGGGATCACCACGGAGACGATCGCGATCACACCGGCGATGACGACCGAGTACACCGCCGCCGGGTTGTAGCCCTTCTCGTAGTAGTACTCACCGTCCTCGTCGAGCGTGAACAGGTCGTCGACGACGACCTTCTGCTTGCGGATCACGTAGTAGTCGGCGATGAGGATGCCGAACAGCGGGCCGATGAGGGCGCCCAGCATGCCCAGGGTCCAGAAGATCGCGTCGGCGTTGGAGTACCAGTTCCACGGTGTCAGCAGCACCGAGCCCACGGCCGCGATCATGCCGCCCATGCGCCACGAGATCTTCTGCGGCGCGACGTTGGAGAAGTCGAACGCCGGGGAGATGAAGTTGGCGACGATGTTGATGCCGACGGTGGCGATCACGAAGGTCAGGCCGCCGAGCAGCACCGCCGTGTACGTGTCGATGCGCTCGACCGTGTGCACCGGGTCGGTGATGAGCTCGCCGAACACCGGCACGGTGGCCGACGCGGTCAGCACCACGAGCAGCGAGAACACCACGAAGTTGACCGGCAGACCCCAGAAGTTGCCCTTCTTCACCGCGTCGAAGCTCTTGCCGTACCGCGAGAAGTCGCCGAAGTTCAGCATCGGCCCGGAGAAGTACGAGACCACCAGGGCGATCGCGCCGAGCATCGCGGTGACCTGCTCACCGGTCGAGAGGTTCTGGTCCGAGAGCGTGAGGCTGATGTCCCAGTCGGCGCGGACCAGCATGTAGCCGCACAGGATGATCATCGCGACGTACACGGCCGGACCGCAGAAGTCGATGAACTTGCGGATGGCCTCCATGCCGCGCCAGAACACCAGCGCCTGCGCGACCCACAAGATCGCGAACGAGACGTAGCCCAGGTACGACAGGCCGAGGAAGGAGTTGTCCTGCGTCGCGAGGTCGGACAGCCCGGGCCACAGCTTGAGGATCACGATGGTCAGCGATCCGGCGGCCAGGAACGTCTGCACGCCGTACCAGGCGACCGCGATGAGGCCGCGGATGATCGCCGGGATGTTGGCGCCCAGCACCCCGAACGACGCGCGGCTGATGACCGGGTAGGGCACCGCCGCGACCTGGCTCGGCTTGGCGACCAGGTTGCAGAAGAACTGCACCAGGCAGATGCCCACGATGAGCGCGACGAAGACCTGCCAGCTGGTCAGGCCCAGCATGAACAGGCTGCCGGCGGTCACGTAGCCGCCGACGCTGTGCACGTCGCTCATCCAGAACGCGAAGAGGTTGTACGAGCTCCAGCTCTGGTGCTCCAGCGGTGCGAGGTCCTCGTTGGCGAGGCGCGGGTCGTAGCCCTTCTTCATCCAGCCCTGTCCGGGCGGGTAGCCGGCGGCCTCGACGAGGTCGTCCGCCGGTTCGATCGTGTCGGTCATGGGTGCTCCTGTGACGAGTTCGCTCGGCCCCCTGCCGGGCCGGGTTCGTGCACACGACGCTAGGAACGGGGCGTTACGACCGACCGTCACGCGATGTCACGCCGAGGTGACGCCTCAGATATATGAGGTATACGACCGGCCAGGCGCCGCCCCGCGTCAGGAGCGGAACACGTCGGGGTCGGCCGCGAACAGCGCGATCGCGTCGCGCAGGTGGGCGTAGTGCTCGTCGGACTCCGCCACGAGCGCGTCGGCGTCCCGCGCGAGGAACGCGGCGACCATGCGGTCGTGGTCGTCGTAGAACACCGAGCGCCCCGAGTCCGACACCCGCGACATCGGCCGGGCCGGCTCGGTGATGTTCCAGGCCGACTCGTACATGTGGAGCAGGCGGTGCATCCCCGACGGGGCGATGAGCGCCATGTGGAATCGCCGCGACTCGGCGTGGTACGCCCGCTCGTCGCCGAGGTCGATGGCGCGGTGCAGGCTGCGGTGGACCTGGGCGACCCGTTCGTCGTCGGCCGCGGTGGCCGCGGCGACGGCGCCCCGCAGCGCCGACGACTCGAGCGCCTGGCGCACGTCGTAGAGCTCGCGGAACTCCACGAACGACAGCTTGGCGACGCGGTAGCCGACGTGGGGCGTGTGCTCGACGAGGCCCTCGCCGATGAGGATCTTCAGCGACTCCCGCACCGGGATCGCGCTGACCCCGAAGAAGGCGGCGACCTCGTCGATCGGGATCGCGGTGCCGGGCGGCTCGTCGCCCAGCAGGATGGCTCGGCGGACGTCGTCGAGCACCCGGGGTTGTCCGCCGTCGGTCGTGGTGTTGACCAGTCGTGACGTGAAGACCGAGCGCCGGCGGGCACTCACGCGGATCGCTCCACCACGTCGACGTCGTCGCCACCACCGAGGTCGGTGCAGTCCAGCAACGTCGCGCCCGCGGCGGCCAGGTAGCCGCCCGCTCCGGCGGGGTCGCTCGCGGCAGCCGCCCAGTGGTCGCGGCCGAGGACCACCGGGTGACCCGGACGCCCGCGGTAGGTGGCTCGCCGCAGGTCCGACGGCGCGGGGTCGTCGCCGACCACGCGGCGCACGGCCTCGGGCCGCAGGCCCGGCAGGTCGACCAGGGTCACGACGGCGGCGGCGGCGTCGCCGCACGTCTGCAGTCCCTCGGCCAGCGACCGGCCCGGACCGGACTCCCAGTCACGGGCCAGCACCACGTCCGCCCACGGCGGCACCAGGTGGACGGCCGGCTCGGCGAGCGCGCCGAGGACCACCACGACGTCGGCGCAGCCGCCCGCCACGAGGGCCGAGGCGGCGTGGTCGAGCCACGGCCGGCCGTCCGCGTCACGCACCATCGCCTTGGGCATCCCGTAGCGGGTCCCGGCTCCGGCAGCGAGGACGAGACCCACCACGGGATCAGGCACGCCCGGCGTCCTTGCCGTAGCGGGCGAGGACCACGTTCTCGGCGAGCTGGGCCAGCGAGTAGCCCAGCACCGAGACCAGCGTGACCACGACGATGAGCGACCAGAGCTGGTCGTACTGGTACAGGGCCAGCGACGTGTTGACCGCCTTGCCGACGCTGTCGGTGGTCGTGAAGTACTCCGCGATCAGCGCGCCGGTGATGGCACCGGGCACCGAGATCCTGATCGCCGCGAAGATCGACGGCAGCGCGGTCGGGAAGGCCACGCGCCGCAGCACGTCCCAGGTCGACCCCCCGTACACCGACACCACGTCGTGCATCTGCGGCGTGACCGACCGGAGCCCGAACGAGATGGTCACGAGCGCCGGGAAGAGCACGACGATGCCGCTCATGACCGCGACGCACCAGAAGCCGTTGCCGAACAGCAGCGTGATGACCGGCGCGAGCGCGACCAGCGGCACGGTGCGAAGGATCATGACGACCGGCATGGTGGCCGCCTCGATGCCACCGAACAGCACCATCACGGTCGCGAGCAGCGTCGCCGCCGTGAGTCCCGCGACGAACCCGATGCCGGCGTCGAGACAGGTCTGGGCGAGGGCGCCGAGCACGGCGGACCGGTTCTCGCCCGCCTCGTCGGCAGTGAACAGGTAGGCCACGACGTCCTGGGGCAGCCGGGTCGTCAGCTCGCTGACGCCCGTCCACGAGACCAGCGCGTACCAGGCGCCGACGGTCGCGGCCAGCACGAAGACCAGGTTCATCAGCGGCCGGAACGTGCTGAGCCGGATCATCGGGCCACGCCCTTGGACCACGGCGCGACCAGGCGACCGAGCAGGCCGAGCAGCGCGTACGCGGCACCCGAGACGACCGCGCACCCGATGCCCAGCGACCACGCGAGCGCCGTCTCCCGGTTGTTCTGGCTGAGGATCAGCGACGGCCCGACACCGATCTCGAGGTGCCGGTCGAAGTACTCGCCGAGCAGCGCTCCGAGGAATGCTGCCGGAGCCGCGATCTGCAGCGTCGTGAACAGCGCCGGCAGCGCCGAGACCACCCGGACCCTCCAGAACTGCTGGAACCGGCTGCCTCCGTAGACCGACACCACGTCGAGCGTCGAGCGCTCCGCCGCACGGAAGCCGAGCACCGCGCCGACGACCGTCGTGAAGAACACCGAGACCGCCGCCAGGTCGATGGCCGTCGACGACAGTCCGCCCTTCTCGGGGATGTCGTGGACCGTGATGAGGATGGGAGCGAGCACGACGATCGGCAGGCAGTAGGTGATGACCGCGAACTGCATGACGATCGGCTCGATGACCGGCACCAGCAGCACGACCATCGCGGTGGCCAGGGCCAGCGCGACGCCCACGACGTAGCCGTACATCGACTCCTTCAGCGTGATCTCGAAGACGGTCGAGTAGTAGCTCCACCCCCGGTCGCCGAACGCGCTCAGCACCTCGCCCGGCGTCGGGATCTGGAAGTCCGCGAGCACCGTGGCGGCGACGAGCCACCAGAGACCGAACGTGACGGCGAGACCGGCGGCGCCGATCCCGATCGTCCGCAGCCGCGAGGTCTGCTCCATCAGTCCACCGCCCCCGGCGCCCCGAACAGCAGCTCGGACGCGTGGTCGTGCAGCTCGTGGAACTCAGGGGTCCGCAGCATCTCGGGCGTCCTGGGCCTCGGGAGGTCGACCTCGATGACCTCCTTGATCCGGCCGGGACGCGGGCTCATGACCGCGACCTGGTCCGACAGGAAGATGGCCTCGGAGATCCCGTGGGTGACCATCAGCGTGGTGGCGGGCTTCTCGGTCCAGATGCGCAGGAGCTCGAGGTTCAGCCGCTGCCGCGTCATGTCGTCGAGCGCACCGAACGGCTCGTCGAGCAGCAGCACCGACGGCTTGACCACCAGCGAGCGGGCGATCGAGACCCGCTGACGCATGCCGCCCGACAGCTGGGCCGGCTTGGCCTTCTCGAAGCCCTCGAGCCCGACCAGCTTGATCAGCTCGCGGACCAGCGCCTCGTCGGGCTTCTCCCCCGACACCTGGAACGGCAGGCGGATGTTCGACTCGACCGACCGCCACGGCAGCAGCGCCGAGTCCTGGAACGCGATGCCCAGCTCGTGGTCGCGACGCAGCTCAGTGGGCGACTTGCCGTCCACCGTCGCGCGGCCGCTGGTCGGCTTGTCGAGACCCGCCAGGATGCGCAGGATCGTCGACTTGCCGCAGCCCGACGGGCCGAGCAGGGACAGGAACGCGCCCTTGTCGGTGTGGAGGGTCGCGCCCTCGAGGGCCACGACCTCCTTGCGACCCACCGAGAACGTCTTCGACAGGTCCTGGATCTGCAGGCCGGTGCCGGCGGTGGGCACCGAGAGGTGCTCACCGCCGGCCGGCGTGATCTGCTCAGTCACTCGCGGAAACCCTCACTCCGCGAGCTCGGGCTTCTCCTTCAACAGCTCGTCGAGCAGGGACAGGTCGAACAGCTGGTCGGCGGTGATGTCGATGCCGGCCGCCTTGAGCGACGTCAGGTTGTCCTCGATCATCTGGTCGCTGATCGTGAACAGGCCGTTCTCGGCCGTCTCGTCGGTGTTGACGAGCGTCTCGCACTGCTGCTTGGCCTGCGCGATCTCCTTGTCGAGCTCGAGCGGCGGATCGATGTCCTTGCCGTACGTGTCGACCGCCAGCTTGGCGCCCTCCTCGTAGCCGGCGTCGCCGTCGCAGGCGTCCTTCCAGCCCTTGATCTCGGCCTCGAGGAACGCCTTCACCTTCTCGGGGTTGTCCTTGATCATGTCGTCGGTCGTCATGACGCTCTCGGCCACGAACGGCAGGCCGTTGTCGGCGAAGGGCAGGTCGACGGTGTCGAAGCCGTGACCCTTGACCAGCAGCGACTCGTTCGTGATGTACGCGACGAGGCCGTCGATCTGCTTGTCCTCCAGGGGCGCGACGTCGAAGCCGTTGGGCACGATCTCGACCTCGTCCTCGTCGATGCCGTTGGCAGCGAGGAGCGCCTTGAACAGCGAGAGGTTGGGGTCCTGGACGCCGATCTTCTTGCCGATGAGGTCCTGCGGGGTCTTGATGTTGCCCTTGTCGGCCAGCGAGAGGATCGAGAACGGGTTCTTCTGGTACGTGGTGCCGACGATCTTCAGCGGGAACTTCGAGTTGACGATCGCGGCCGCGGTCGAGACCGCGTTGCTCAGGCCGAAGTCGGCCTTGCCGGTCGCGACGATCTCCTCCTGAGCGACCGGGCCCGCGAGGAAGTTGACCTTCCCGAAGCCGGCGTCGGCGTAGTAGCCCTTGTCGTCGGCGATGAACTCACCGGCGAACTCGGCGTTCTTGATCCAGGAGAACTGGACCGTCAGGTCGCCGACCCCGTCCTCCGACTCCGTGTCGTCGGAGGAGTCCGAGCCGCACGCGGCCAGCGTCAGGGCGGCGGCGGCGAGAACGGCGGCGACCCGCACGCCCCGTCCGTGTCGGAACGATGTCTTCATGTGGTGCACTCCCATGGATGGGCAGCCGAGCGGCTGCTGGACGACGAAACCCCCGTTACAGACGGCGACGTTATGAGCGGTTCGTTTCGCGGTCGGTGCCTGGTGATGACACCGGCGTTAATCCTGGCCCGGTTCAGTACGCGACGCGGGTCGCGTGGGTGAGCCAGGCGTCGAACGGAGCCGACGCGTCGTCGGTGCGGGACGCCTCGACGACCGTCGACCAGGTCGCGCGGTCGCGCGCGAACAGCTCGTAGAACTCCAGGTCGTCGAACCCGCCGCGCGCCGCGTCGTGACGGTCGGCGGCGTACAGGACCCGGTCGACGCGCGACCACAGCGACGTCGCCAGGCACATCGGGCAGGGCTCGCAGGAGGCGTACAGCGTCAGCCCTGCCAGCGAGAAGTCACCGATCGCGCGGCACGCGGCGCGGATGGCGACCACCTCGGCGTGGGCGCTCGGGTCGAGGTCACGGGTCACGCGGTTCTGTCCCGTCGCGACCAGCTCGTCGCCGCGGACGACCACCGCGCCGAACGGTCCGCCGCCCGCCGCCACGTTGTCCACCGCGAGCTCGACGGCCCGTGCCAACCAGCGTGCGTC
The DNA here is from genome assembly GCA_023254755.1 of Aeromicrobium sp. Lineage (GTDB taxonomy): Bacteria > Actinomycetota > Actinomycetes > Propionibacteriales > Nocardioidaceae > Aeromicrobium. Next base: position 17,671 of record JALRKU010000472.1, read on the forward strand.
CTGCGACTCGGCCATCTCGTCTCCCTCGTTCGACCCGACGTCGGTCATCGTGCCAACGAGGTGTTTCGCGGGCGTTTCCCTGCCGTCCCCTCGATGAAACACATGTCTCGTAGCGTCACGACGTGCTCGAGATCGCCACCACGCTGCGCGCCTGGTCCGCCCAGGGTCGACGCGTCGCGGTGGCGACCCTCGTGGCCGTCGACGGCAGCGCCCCGCGCAGCGTCGGCGCAGCTCTGGCGGTCGACGACACCGGACGGGTCGTCGGCAGCATCTCGGGGGGCTGCGTCGAAGGTGCACTGGTCGCGGAGTGCGAAGCGGTGCTCGCCGGCGGGCCGGCGGGCGTGCACCGCTTCGGCGTCGGCGACTGGCTGGAGCCCGGCCTGATGTGCGGCGGCACGATCGAGGTGCTGGTCAGCGACCTGGCCTCGCTCGACGAGTCGGCGTGGCACCAGGTCGACCGGGCCGCCGAGGGGCTCGAGGCCACGCTGTCGCTGGACGCCGCCGGACGGGCGTGCTCGGACGACCCGCTGGTGACGGTCACGGCGCGACGTCCGCGAGAGCTCGTCGTGGTCGGTGCCGTCGAGTTCGCGGTGGCCCTCTGCACCCTCGCCGCGCGGTCGGGGTTCGCCGTCACGGTGCTCGACCACCGCGCCACGTTCGCGACCAAGGAGCGGTTCCCCGACGCGACCGCCGTCGTGGTGGCACCTGCGCACCAGTGGTGCGCCGATCGACGCTGGTCGCCCGACGACGCGGTCTGCGTGCTCGGCCACGACCTGTCCCGCGACACGGCGGTGCTGGCCTCGGCGCTGGTCGGCGGGGCAGGCTTCGTCGGCGCGATGGGCTCGCGCGCCACGCACGACCTGCGCGTCGCGGCGCTGCACGAGG
>JALRKU010000474.1 GCA_023254755.1 Aeromicrobium sp.
CTTCGAGCAGCTGCGGACCCCCGCGGGTCAGCTGCTGCTGCGCGAGGTGGCCGAGCACGCCGGCGTCGAGTCGGACCTCGCACTGGGCACCCGCCTGCGTCGGACGTGGGCGCCCGACCTCGTCGCGGCCGCCGTCACGCAGAACCACCTGCGGGGCCGGGCCGTCGCCAAGTTCGGCGCCGACGCCGCGCACCTGTACTTCACGCACGACGCCCTGGAGCAGGCCACCCGCTCGGTCGTGGCGGCGCATCGCGCCACCCGCCTCGCGGCGGCCGGGGCGACCGCGGTCGTCGACCTGGGGTGCGGCATCGGGGGCGATCTCGTCGCGTTCGCCCGCGCCGGCCTGGAGGTCCGCGGCGTCGAGACCGACCCCGTGCGGGCCGCGATCGCCCGCGCCAACCTGGCCGCACTCGGCCTCGAGGGCACCGTCGAGGTGGGTGACGCCACCGAGGCGCGCATCGCCACGTCGGAGGTCGCGTTCGTCGACCCGGCCCGCCGCGACGCCCGCGGACGCACCTGGTCGACGTCCGATCTCCGACCGCCGTGGCCGTGGGTGCGGCGACTGCTGGCCGGCCCCGCGGTCGCCAAGCTGATGCCCGGCCTGGCGCACGACGAGGTGCCCGACGGCGTCGAGGCCGAGTGGGTCAGCGACCGCGGAGACCTGGTGGAGGCGAGCCTGTGGGGCACCCCGTTCGCGACGGTCGAGCGGCGCGCCACGGTGCTGCCGGCGGGAGCCACCCTCACGGCGACCGGGGCGCCGCCCGCCGTGGCGGCGGTCGGGTCCCACCTGTACGAACCCGACGACTCCGTCATCCGGTCCGGCCTCGTCAGTGAGCTCGCCCGCGACCTGGGCGGCTGGCTGATCGACCCGCGGATCGCCTACATCGCCTCCGACCGGAAGGTCAGCACGCCGCTGGCGCGCGGCTTCACGGTCGTCGACGAGGTGCCGTTCCGCGAGAAGCCGCTCAAGGCCGCGCTGCGCGTCCGGCGGATCGGCACCCTCACGATCAAGAAGCGCGGGGTCGACGTCGTGCCGGACCAGCTGGTCCGCCGACTGCGCCTCGACGGTCCGCACCCCGCCACCGTCGTGATGACCCGGGTCCAGGACAAGGCCACCGCGTTCCTCGTCGAGCCGCACTGAGACGGCCGACCGAGCACGGGAGACTGGGCGGGTGCAGATCGACCTCAACGCCGACCTCGGCGAGTCGTGGGAGCAGTGGGACTCCGGCGGCGACCGAGCGCTGCTCGAGGTGGTCACCAGCGCGAACGTCTGCTGCGGCGCCTACGCGGGCGACGTCGAGCTGATGCTCGCGACGACCGAGGCGTGCGTCGAGCGGGGGGTGGTCGTCGGGGCGCAGGTCGGCTACCCCGACCGCGAGGGCTTCGGCCGGCGCCCCATGGACCTGCCGAGCGACGCGCTCGTCGCGGTGATCCGCGAGCAGATCGACCAGCTGGCCGCGGTGGCCGACGCGGTCGGCGCCCACGTCGCGTACGTCAAGCCCCACGGAGCGCTCTACAACACGGTCGTGCACGACGAGCGACAGGCGACCGACGTCGTCGAGGCGGTCGCGCCCTACGGCCTCCCGCTGCTCGGGCTGCCCGGCAGCGCGGTGCTGCGGATCGCTGCGTCCGAGGGGCTCGAGACGGTGCCGGAGGGCTTCGCCGACCGCGCCTACGCCCCGGACGGCACCCTGGTTCCCCGCTCCGTGCCGGGGGCCGTGCTCGACTCCACCGAGGCCGCCGCGGCTCAGGCGGTGCGGTTGAGCGGCACCGTGCGCTCGATCTGCGTCCACGGCGACTCGCCCGGGGCGATCGACCTGGCCCGGGCCGTGCGGGCGGCTCTCGAGGCCGACGGTGCACGACTGCGGGGCATCGGTCGATGAGGGTCCTGCCCTGTGGCGACCGGGCGCTGATCATCGAGTGCGCCAGCCTGGACGAGGCCCGCGGGTGGCACGCCGCGCTCGACGGCCAGGTCGAGGCCGTCCTCGGTGCCCGCACCGTGCTGGTCCACGGCGACCCTGCCGCGCTGCGATCCCTGATCGCTCGCACCCGACCGGCGGAGCTCGCCGACACCGAGCACGATGCCGTCGAGATCCCGGTGGTCTACGACGGCGAGGACCTCGACGAGGTCGCGCGACTGACGGGACTCACGACCCGCGAGGTCGTCGATGCCCACACGGGCCGCCCGTGGACGGCCGCCTTCTCCGGCTTCGCGCCCGGTTTCGTCTACCTCGCGGGCGGCGACCCCCGCCTCGTCGTCCCGCGCCGCGCGACGCCCCGCACCCGGGTCCCGGCGGGCGCCGTCGGTCTGGCCGGCGAGCTGAGCGGCGTCTACCCGCGCCCCTCCCCCGGTGGTTGGCAGCTGATCGGCCGCACGTACGTGCCCCTGTGGGACCTCGACAACGACCCGCCCGCACTGCTCCGACCCGGTGCCCGGGTCCGCTTCGTGGAGGCCGGGGGGTGATGCTCCACGTCGAGCAGGCGGGACCCTTCACGACGGTCCAGGACCTCGGCCGACCAGGTCTCGCCTCGCTCGGCGTGTCGCCGTCGGGTGCGTTCGACCGCGCTGCGGCGCACCAGGCGAACGCCCTGGTCGGCAATCGCGACGACGCCGCGGTGCTGGAGGTGCTCGCGGGCGGGCTGGTGCTCCGGGTGGACGGCCCCGGCCGTCACGTCGCGGTCACGGGTGCCGCGGCCCCGGCCCTCGTCGCCGGTGGATACGGGTGCGGCGCCACGCCGCCGACCACGCGGCCGGGCACCAGCCATGCCCGCGC
>JALRKU010000033.1 GCA_023254755.1 Aeromicrobium sp.
TCGTCGAGGTCCTCCACGAGGGTCACCTCGGGGTCGGTGTCGCCCGCGACGCCCAGCGAGCGCAGCACGACGTGGCAGAACTGGTGGGTCGTCGCGATCGTCGCGGCGTCGAACGAGGCGAGCGCGTCGAGGACCCGGCGACGCCGGTCCGCCACCTCGTCAAGCGTGCCCGTGGCCAGCAGCACCACGAGATCGTCGCCGGACGCCCGAGCACGCTGGGGGTCGGCCAGCGCGTCACGGACGTCGACCAGCTGGTCGCGCACCCGCTCGCGCAGCTCCTGGCTGGCCGCCCGACCGAAGGTGATGACGAGCATGCGGTCGAGCGGACAGACGCCCTCGGCGACGTAGCGGGCCACGAGGGCGCCGACCGTGTGGGTCTTGCCGGTGCCCGCACTCGCCTCGAGCACGGTGATGCCGCTCGGGAGCGGGCCGAGCGGGTCGAAGGTCGCGATCGCGGTCACGGGAGCACTGCCAGGTCCAGGACCGGCCGCCACACCCGGGCGGCCAGCGCCGGCAGGGCCAGCTCGGGGTCGTCCGCCTCCAGCAGCGTCGAGAAGGGGGCCTCGGGTCCCCAGACGCGCGGGTGGTGGTCCTTGTCGCGCTCGCCGCCGAACCGCCCACCGGTCCACTCCTTGTCGGCGGCCCGCTCGCCGTACCGGACGTACGCGTGGCCGGTCTTGAGCGGCAGCCGCAGCGGACGGGCGAGACCGGTGTCGCGCAGGTCGACCAGGTCGCGCAGGTGTGCTCGGGCGACGTCGGGGTCGATGGGCGAGAAGACGACCAGCTGGGCGCCACCGCGTCGGCGGGCGACCGTGCCGGCCGTCCACGGCGTGCCGGGACGCCCGGCCGACAGCGCGAGCAGCGGCAGCCAGGCGTCGAGGAAGTGCCGCGCCCCGAAGGTCGAGTAGCTGACCTCCACGACCCGGTCGCCGTGCAGACCCGTGACGGTGCCCCGCAGGCGGCGGCCGTCGCCGAGGTCGACGTCGACGTCGACGGAGCTGCGCGGCAGTCCGGCCATCACGTCGATCGCCTGCGTCGCGACGGGCTCGACCCCGTCGGCGATCCGACGGGCGAGCGTCCAGCCCAGCGTGCCCGGTGGCAGGTCGCCGCGCCGCCACGCGAGCTCGAGCGCCTCACGAGGCGACTGGCCGGCGAGGCGGTCGGCCAGCAGCGCCGACCCGACGGACCACTGCTGGAGCCCGTCGAGCTCGATCGGCATCGCGTCGGCGATGACGGCGTCGTCCTCGAAGACGCTGAGTCCGAGGCGACGGCGGAGCAGCTCCTTGACAGGAGCTCGCAGGAAGGCGCCGAGACCAGCGAGGTCGACGTCGCCCGGCTCGACGGGCGGGAGGTCGAGATCGGCGAGGGACGTCGGTGCCGTCCGGCCGCCGCGGCTCGCGACCGCCGCGGCACGTGCCGCCGTGTCGAACGAGAACGCACCGGATCCGACCAGCCGACCGGGGGCGAAGTTGCGGGCGTCGAACGGCTGCAGCGGGTGGTGCACGAGAACGTGCTCGCGCGCGCCGGGCGCCGTGAGCTCGACGGCGTCGAGCACCTCACCGAGCGGCACCGCCGGCGGCCGTGTGCGACCGGTGACCTCGTCGGCCCCCGAGTACGTGACGACCAGGTGCTCGCTCGCGGCCAGGATCGCGTCGAGCAGCAGCTGACGGTCCTCGCTGCGCGGGTCGCGCTCGCCGGTGAGGGGCGACCGGGCCAGCACGTCGTCGCCGTCGGGCGAGCCGGCGCGCGGGAACACGCCGTCGTCGAGACCGAGGAGGCAGACCACGCGGTGCGGCACCGACCGCATCGGCACCATGGTGCACACCGTGAGCGAGCCGGTGCGGAAGTTGGCGCGGGTGGGTCGGCCGACCAGTCGTGCCCGCATCAACGACCGGACGTCGGACAGCCCCAGCGTGAGCGCGGGATCGGCCTGCTCGGCACCGATCGCCGCCAGCTCCTGCTCCGCCTGGTGCAGCTGCCACTCGTCGCCGTGGCCGACCGCCGTGAGCGCGGCCAGCGCGGTGCGGAGCGTGTCGACCCACGTGGCGACCGGATGGGTGCCGGTGAGCCGGTCGGTGACGTCGCGGACCCGGTCGACGAGCTCGGCGACGCGACCCGCGAGGTCGATGTCGGACGAGCCGACCGCGTCGTAGGGCAGCGTGGGGCCGTAGAAGCGGCGAGCGTCGTTGGAGACCGCGACCCCCGTGAGCACGCGGTCGAGCCCGAACCGCCACGTGTTCTGCAGGTAGCCGGCCAGCCCGAACGGGGCCCGGTGCTCGGCGTCGAAGGCCCAGCGGACCCCCGTCTCGGCGACCCACCGCGCGATCTCGTCGAGGTCGTCGTCGCTGAGGCCGAAGCGTCGACGGACCGGCTCGGTCGCGGCGAGGTCGAGGATCGCGGTGGCCTCGGCGCGTCCGCCGGCCAGGTCGAGCAGCCGACCGACGACCCCCAGCAGCGGGTTGGTCTGGACGAGCGAGCGGTCGGCGAGGCGGACCTGCAGCTGCTGACCCGGGTGCCAGCCCTCGACCGCGAGCGGACCCCTGGCCGTCGAGCCGCCGAGACCGAACGCGGCCTCGACGAGCGGGGCGAACTGCTCGATGTCGGGGCACATGACCACGACGTCGCGGGGCTCCAGCGTGGAGTCGTCGGCGAGCAGTCCGAGGACGACCTCGCGCAGCACCTCGACCTGGCGAGCGGGTCCGTGGCACGCGTGGACCTGCAGCGACCCGTCGGCGGGGTCGAGCACGTGGTCCGCGGTCGGGGCCCGGTTGGCCTCGATGTCGGACTGCAGCCGACCGAGGAGGGTCGCGGGTCGGGGCTCGGGTGCATCGACCGTGACGGACAGCTCGGCGAGCGGCGCGAGCGTGCGCTGCAGCTCGCGGACGTCGCGACCCAGCGTCGCGAGGAGCGGGTGGGCGGCGACCAGGTGGGTCGCGTCGGCGGACCGGGCGACCGGACCGGCCGCCGAGTGCTCGCGCAGCGCCTGCCACAGCGCGTCGGAGGCGTGGGGCAGCCAGACCTCGACGTCGCGGTGCACCGCGAGCGCGCTCAGGACGTCGACCTCGGTGACCGTGAGCCGTGTGTGGCCGAACAGCGACAGCCGCGACGGGAGGTCGGCGGCGCCCGGCGAGTCGGCGAGACGGGCGAGAGCGCTGGTGTGGCGCGCGACGGGTGACGGGACCGCCATGCGGGCGACGAGGCGGCGCCACAGCTCGGGCTGCCAGGTCAGGTCGGCGGGCACGGGTCGTCCGGTGCCGTCGGTGTCGTCGCCGGCCTCCCACGCCGCCAGCAGCTGCGGCCGCTGCGCGGCGTACCCCGCGAACAGTCGGGCCAGCCGGTGCGCGACCGCCCAGCGACGCCCCGCCCGCAGGTCGTCGCCGTGCTGGCCCGAGCGACCCAGGTGACGGGTGAGCGCGACGCACCACGGCTCGCCCAGCGACGCGTCGACGACCTCGAGCAGGGTCCACACCAGGGTGTCGGGTCGCCACGGGTCGTCGTCGGCGCCGCCCACCACCTCGGCGACCAGCGAGCGGGGTGCGCGGAACTCGATGTTGGCGGCGACGCCGTCGCCCTGGACGGCTCCGAGCGCGTGGGACAGCCGCTGACTGAGCCAGCGCTCGACGCCCTTGGCGGGGACGATGACCAGCTCGGGCGCGAACGGGTCGTCCAGCGGCACGGCCAGCCGCTCGGCGAGCGCGTCGGCGAGCAGGTCGACCCGCGGCGAGCGGTGCAGCGTCAAGGACATCAGCGGCAGCCTACGGGCTGCGACGGACACCCGACTCGCGGACGGCGGAGCGTCTCACCACCCGCCGGACGGGGGTCAGCCGAGCTTCTCGACCGCGATGCGCAGGGCCTTCTCGGCAGACTCGCCGAGCGCCTCGGGCGCGGCCCCGGACTCGGAGTAGTTGACCGTCACCATGACGGTGCCCAGCCGGGCCACGGCGGCACCCTGATTCGACTCCGCCATCGCGATCTCGCCCGTCGCGACCGTGGCGGCGTCGCCGATCCCCGACACCTCGCGCACGACGGGATCCTTGAAGGTCGAGCCGAAGGCACTGACGTACGACTCGTAGCCGCCGCCGTCGGCTCCCTCGATCTGGGTCACCGTCAGGTATCCGGCCCGCGGGTCGTCCTGCTGGTACTCGCAGCCACCGCCCGGCGACGCCTCGGCGACGTACGTGCCGTTGCCCAGGGCCGCCGTCACGTCGTCGCCGGTCAGTGCCGCGCAGACGTCGGCGACGAGCGCCGGGCCGTCCCCGCCCGACGACGTCCCGGAGGTGGCACCCGACGTGTCCTCGGCGGGCGGGTCGTCGTCGCCTCCGCAGCCGGTGAGGAGCAGGACGACCGAGACCGCGAGGGCGGCGAGAGCACGCATGCGGCCACTGTGGCGCAGCGGCCGCGACACGACAGTGGGGATCCGACGCAATTTCTCCGGCGGGATCCGCCCCACCGGGCCCACAGGAGCCGTACAGTCTCCGCGTGGATCTCGTCGCGATCGAGGCGCACCTGCACGCGCTGATGCGGCGCGACGCCCCGCTGCCCCCGCCGGTCGAGCCGACCGACACCGACAGCGCCCTCGCGGCGGGACTGCGGGCGCACTTCGCCGGCGACTACCCCGCCGTGACCCGGGCCGCGACGGTGCTGACCGACACTGCGAGCGACGCCCTGGAGCGGACGCTCGCCGCCGCGCTGCACGGCTACTCCGTCGCCGGCGACCTGGACGTGCTGGTGCGCGACGTGTGGAGCCCGACGCTGTCGGACCTCGCCGCCGCCCCCGACGACCGGGCGTGGGCGCTCGCCCGCTTCCTGGTCACCGAGTCCGCGCTGGCCGCCGCCCACGTCGAGGTCGCCGTGCGGGCGCACGCGACCGGTCCGGCACCGCACCTGGCCTGGACGGGCCACCCCGTCGAGGTGTACCTGCTGGCGAGCGCGGTGCGGGTCGCCGCGTTCTCCGGCGCCCTCACGCAGGCCGCGACCCAGCTCGACCTGCTGGTCGACGCGGGTGGCCGCCACGGCCTCACCGACCTGTCCGACGCGGTCCGGGCACTCGTCTCGGCGAACGCCGACCTCGACGGCACCGGAGAACTCGTCGCGGGGCTGCTCGACCGCGACGCCCCGCCGCGCGACGCCCTCGAGCGCGGGGCGTTCCTGCTCGCGGCGTTCGCTGCCGACGCCCTCCACGACAAGGCACTGGGTGCGGCGCTCATCCTGCGGGCCGACGTCGCACCCGACCTGCCGCACGCGACGCTGATCGACCGGGCGCTCGGCCTCGAGACGCTGTCGGCGGCGGCCGTCGCGGTCGACGACGCCGTGTCGGCCGAGGCCTGGCTCGACGAGCTGGAGGAGCTCAGCGGCCACCCGATCGTGGACCCACCCCTGCACCGGGCCAGGTCCCGGCTCGCGGCCCTGCGGGGCGACCATCTGGTGGCGGTCGCGGAAGCCACCACCGCGGTCGAGAAGTGCGAGCGCGCCGGCCGCGCGATCGAGGCGGCGGAGTCGCGCATGGTGCTCGCGGGAGCGCTCGTCGGGGCCGGACGGGTCGCCGAGGCGTCACGGCTGCTGCGGACCGGGGTCGCGGGCAGCGACGAGCGGGGCCACGCAGCCGTGCGGCGCGAGGCGTCGCGACTGCTGCGACCGGTCGGCCGCCGGCTGCCCCCGCGGGCGTCGGGCGGCTGGGAGGTGCTGTCGGACCGGGAGGCGCAGGTCGCCCGTCTGGTCCTCGAGGGTCACGACCCCCGCGCGATCGCCGAGCAGCTGTTCCTGTCCCCCGCGACGGTCCGCACCCACGTGTCGCGCGTCCTCGCGGCGTTCGGCGTGGGCACCCGGGTCGCGCTCCTGGCCCACCTGGGTCCGCTCGGGTCGTCGCCGCCGAAGCCCGCACTGACCCCGCGGCAGTCCGCCGTCGTCGAGCTCGTCGCGACGGGCCGGTCGAACGCCGAGATCGCCGAGGCCCTGGCCCTGACCGTGAAGTCGGTCGAGAAGCACGTCGGCGACGCGATCGTGCGCTGGGACGTGTCGAGCCGGTTCGACCTCGCCCTGCACTGGCTGCGCGACCGCTGCTAGTTTCGTTGTGACCGCGGCCACAGCCTCGCGCGAGCCGTGATCCGTCACCGCCCTCGGACCCAGCACCCTCGGACCCAGCACCCTCGGACAAGGAGCACATCGTCGTGACCACTCCCGTCAAGGTCGCCGTGACCGGCGCCGCCGGCCAGATCGGCTACAGCCTGCTCTTCCGCATCGCGAG
>JALRKU010000119.1 GCA_023254755.1 Aeromicrobium sp.
CAACACGATGGCGGCCGGCGTGATCGTGATCCTCTCGAAGCGGAAGGCGCCGGCGCGCAAGGGCCAGATCATCCTCGTGAACGCCAGCAAGAGGTTCACCAAGGGGCGGCCCAAGAACTACCTCGCCGCCGCGGCCGAAGACGTACGGGTCGCCGCCCTTCAGCCGCACCACGATCCGGCCCTGCTTCGCCCGATCGACCAGGATCGCGTTGATCTCGTGCTGGGGGACCGGGTGGTGGTCGGGGCGCTTGCCGACGTCGATGAGCTCGACCTCCGGCGCCAGCTCGTCGAGCACCGACTGGGGCGACAGCCGGTCGTGCACGACGACGTCGGCCTGGGCCAGCAGGCGACGACCGCGGGTGGTGAGCAGGTCGGGATCGCCCGGACCGCCGCCCACGAGAGCCACGTAGCCGCCGGGGTGGTGCGTGCGGTGGCGCAGGGGGAGGTCGCCGGACTCCAGCGCCCCCGCGACGGCGTCGCGCAGCGCCGCGGCCCGGCCGGCGTCGCCGCCTCCGCTGACCGCGACCGTCACGTCGTCGACCCGCGCGACGGCGGGCGTCCACGCCGTCGAGGCGTCTGGGTCGCCGGCCTTGAGGCACCAGAGTCGAGCCGCCTCGGCGTCGTCGGAGACCTGTCCGTCGACCGAGGGGTCGCCCGTGGCCGTCTGGACCAGCCAGGCGCCGTCGAGGTCGCCGGTGCGGTACTCGCGCGGCACCCACGCCACGTCACCGCGGTCGACGGCGGCGGCCAGCGAGGCACTCAGCTCGGGAGCCACGACGACGACCTCCGCACCGGCGGCGCGCCACGCGAGCGCGCGTCGGGACGCGACCAGTCCGCCTCCGACGACGACCGTGCGCCGTCCGCGGACCCGCAGCGTCAGCGGCAGGCTGCCTGCGGAGTCGTGGTGTCCGGTCATCGCGCGACGGCGAGCTCGTCGATCTCGGCCTTCGTGGCCAGCAGCGCGTCGCCCACCATGCCGGCGGCGAGCGTGCCGCCGTCCTGCGCGTCGACGAGCAGGAAGGCGCCGGTCGCCCGAGCGTGCAGGTACTCCTCGGCGGGGATCGGCGCCGCCAGGCGCAGCGTGACGTGCCCGATGTCGTTGAGGGCCAGGGTGTCGGCGGGCTCGAGCGTGGCGGTGTCGAGGTCGAGGCGGCCGTCGATCGACCGGACCATCGCCTGGACCGTCCGCGTGCCGTGCTTGAGCAGCACCTTGGTGCCCGGGCGCAGCTCGTGGTCTGCGAGCCAGGCCAGGGTGCCGTGGACGTCCTGGGTGACGGCGGGGACGCTGCGTGACGTCACGATGAGGTCGCCGCGGGCGATGTCGATCTCGTCGGCGAGACGCAGGGTGACCGACATCGGTGCGAACGCCTCCTCGAGCTGCCGCCCCGCGAAGTCGATGCCGGCGATCGTGGTGGTCCGACCCGACGGCTGCACGGTGACCTCGTCGCCGACGCGCACCAGCCCGGAGGCGACCTGACCTGCGTAGCCGCGGTAGTCGCGGAACTCCTCCGCGGCCGCGCTCTGCGGACGGATGACGAGCTGGACCGGGAAGCGGAGCGGCTCGGACTGCGGCTGGCCCTTCGGCGACAGCTGCTCGAGGAACTGCAGCAGGCTGGGGCCGTCGTACCAGGGCGTGCGACCGGAGCGCTCGACGACGTTGTCGCCGTCGAGCGCCGACACGGGAATCGTGGCGACGTCGTAGAGCCCGAGCCCCCGGGCTGCCTCGATGACCTGCGCCGACACCTGCTCGTACACGGCTTCGTCGAAGTCGACCAGGTCGATCTTGTTGACGACCACGACGACGTGCGGCACCCGCAGCAGCGACGCCACCGCGAGGTGACGGCTGGTCTGCTCCTGCAGCCCCTTGCGGGCGTCCACCAGGAGCACGACGACGTCGGCGGTGCTGGCCCCGGTGACGGTGTTGCGCGTGTACTGCACGTGGCCGGGGCAGTCGGCCAGGATGAACGACCGCTCGGGGGTGGAGAAGTAGCGGTACGCGACGTCGATCGTGATGCCCTGCTCGCGCTCGGAG
>JALRKU010000054.1 GCA_023254755.1 Aeromicrobium sp.
GCGGGCTCCTGCAGGAACTCCTTGATCTCGCCGAGCTCCTCGATGGCCTCGTCGCAGCCGGCGACGTCGGAGAACGTCGTCTTGGGGGTGTCCTTGCTCATCAGCTTGGCGCGCGACTTGGCGAACTGCATGACGCGGCCGCCGCCACCTTGCATCGAGTTCATGAACCACAGGAACAGCAGCAGGAACAGCACGAACGGGACGATCGAGAGCAGCACGCCGCCGAGGGTGGTGCCGGACGGGACCTCGACGTCGAAGTTCTTGATGGTCTTGTCGTCCTGGGCCTTCTCGGCGGCGTCGATCAGCGCCTCGCCCTGGCCGAGCAGGAACTTGGACTTGACCTGCGTGTCGTCGTCGAGGGTCGCGCGGATCAGCTGGTCGCGGTCGACGAAGGTGATCTCCTCGACCTTGCCGGACTCCAGGTACCGGACCATCGTGGAGGTCTTGACCTCCTTGTAGCCGTCGGCCCCCTGCGAGAAGGCGATCACGACGAAGATCGCGGCGGTGATGACGGCGATCCAGAGCCACGGGCCCTTGGTGAGGTTCTTGAGCTTCATCCGCAATTCTCTTGGCTGGTCCGACGTGCGTCCGACATCCGGTGGGGGCCGACGCGCGCTGGTCGGACCGCTGCCCTGCTGGGGCCTACGACGGTACAGGGTGACGGATCACGCGGAGCCCTCGCGTCAGGCAGAACGACCCGCCATCTCGCTTCGTTCCCCGTCCGTCACGAGTCGTTCGCGCCCGTCACGAGTAGACGTGGGGTGCGAGGGTGCCGATGCAGCGCAGGTTGCGGTACTTCTCGTCGTAGTCCAGCCCGTAGCCGACCACGAACGCGTTGGGGATGTCGAAGCCGACGTACTTGACGGCGATGTCGTTCTGCACGGCGTCGGGCTTGCGGAGCAGGGTCGCGATCTCGACCGAGGCGGGGCCTCGGGAGCGCAGGTTGGCGACGAGCCACGACAGCGTGAGACCGGTGTCGATGATGTCCTCGACGATCAGCACGTGCCGGCCCGAGAGGTCGGTGTCGAGGTCCTTGAGGATGCGGACGACGCCCGACGACTTGGTGCCGGACCCGTAGGACGAGATCGCCATCCAGTCCATCTCGACGTGGCGGTCGAGCGAGCGCGCGAGGTCGGCCATCACCATGACGGCGCCCTTGAGCACGCCGACCAGCAGGATGTCGCGCTCGGCGTAGTCGGCGGTGATCTCTGCGGCCATCTCGGCCAGGCGGTCCTGGATCTGGTCCTCGGTGATCAGGGTCTGGTCGAGCGCGAGGTCGTCCTCGACGTGCTGCTGGTCCACGCCGTCAGCGTACCCGCGGACGACCGGTCAGGCCGGGGTGGGACCGAACGTCAGTCGCCCCGCCTCACGGCGGCAGCTGACGTGCCCGGGGAGCTCGACCCGCTGCTGGCCGCGGTAGTCGACGACGAGGCGGACCAGCTCGGCGACGTGGTGGGCGGCGAGCTCGTCGGGCCGGGCTCCGGCGTCGAGCGCGGCCTGCCGCAGCACCCGCGAGCGCAGCGCGGGGTGCAGCGCCGCGAGCCCGGGGACGTCGAGGGTGGGCACGTCGGCCGCGGCCGCGACGGCCAGGGCGTCGAGCAGCTCGACGTCGGGCCGCAGCAGGTCGGCCGACCGGGCGAGCGCGCCGGCGACGCCGCCTCCGAGCACGTCCTCGAGCAGCGGCAGCACCTCGTGGCGGAGCCTCGCCCGCGTGTAGCGGGGATCGGCGTTGTGCGGGTCGTCCCACCAGGTGAGGCCGTGCAGCGTGCAGAGCCGGCGGGTGTCGGCGCGGGTCAACGACAGGAACGGTCGGCGGAACGGGGGCGCGACCGCGGCCATGCCGGAGAGCGATCGCGGCCCGGATCCGCGACCGAGGCCCAGGAGCACGGTCTCGGCCTGGTCGTCGAGCGTGTGACCCAGCAGCACCGCGTCGGCACCGCGGCGGACGAGCGCGGCGCGGCGTGCGGTCCGAGCCGCCGCCTCCGGCCCGCCTGCGTCGCCCACGGCGACCCGGTCGACCTCGACGTCGACGCCCAGTCCACGGACCTGCTCGGCGGCTCGCTCCGCGACGCCGGCCGAGTCGTCCTGCAGCCCGTGGTCGACGACGACCGCGAGCAGCTCGTGGCCCTCGGCCCGGGCCACGTGGGCGGCCACCGCCGTCAGCGCGAGCGAGTCGGAACCGCCCGAGACCCCGACCACCAGGCGTGCACCGGGAGCCAGGTCGTCGAGCGTCGCCGAGACGGCACGCCGGGCCGCGGCCTCGACCGGCTCGAGTCGCGCCACGGGTCAGCCGTGCACGCGGGAGACCCACGCGGACGGGTCCAGGATCTCCGCGCGCGACGGCAGGTGCGCCGGGTCGGCCCAGACCGCGTTGAAGCCGTCGAGCCCCACCGTGTCGACGACCGACCGGACGAACACGGCGCCGTCGCGGTACTGGCGCGCCTTGGCGTCGAGACCCAGCAGCTTGCGGACCAGCCGGTCGATGCTGCCCGACCCCTGCCGGCGGCGCTGGAACTTGCGGCGGATCTCGGCGACGGACGGCACGACCTGCGGCCCGACCCCGTCCATCACGACGTCGGCGTGGCCCTCGAGCAGCGACATCACGCCGGTCATCGTGTCGACGAGCTCGCGCTGCCGGTCGTTCTGGAACACGCTCGCGAGCGACGCGTCCGGATCGTTGCGGATCGCCTTGAGGACCTCGCCGACGCCCTGGTCGAGCAGCCGGCTGAGCGACTGGTCGTCGAGGTCGGTCGACGACACCAGCTCGTCGATCGACGACCGCAGGTGCTCGCGCAGCCACGGCACGGCGGTGAACTGCACACGGTGCGTCTCCTCGTGCAGGCAGACCCAGAGACGGAAGTCGTGCGGGTCGACCTTCATCGCCTGCTCGGCCGCGACGATGTTGGGGGCGACCAGCAGCAGTCGCCCGCCCTCGCCGGCCGGTCCGGTCCAGAACGGGTCGAACTGGCCGAGCACCTTCGACGAGACGAACGACATGACGGCACCGACCTGGGCGCCGCTGAGCTTCTCGCCGACCTTCTTGGACAGCCCCGTGGGGGCCCGGCCGGACTCGGCGAGCTTGCGGCCGATGGGATCGGTGAGCACGCGGAACGTGGCCAGGTTCGCCTCGACCCAGCGCGGGCGGTCGACGACCAGGATCGGCGACGGCGCCCCGAGAGCCCCCGTGGCCAGCAGGCCCGTGTACTCGCGCACCGGACCCTCCGCGCGCGCGGCCGCCTGCCGCAGCTCGGCGACGACGTCGGCGACCTCGGCGTCGGTCAGCTCGGGACCGGGCCGCGACAGCCGCGAGGCCGTCGCCAGCGCGAGCTTCCAGTCGATCATGTCGCGAGCCTACGACCCGCAGGGGCAGTCGGCGATGGCTGCGGCGACGCGGTCGACGGCCGCCTGGGCGGCGAACGGCTGGGTGCGGTCGGTGGCGTCGGCCATGACCGCGAAGACGACCGGCCGCCCGTCGCGGTCGAGCGCGACGCCGGCGAGGGAGTGGACCCCCGTCAGCGTCCCGGTCTTGGCTCGCACGAGCCCCCTGGCGGCCCGGTCGAAGCGCTGGGCCAGGGTGCCGGAGAACCCGCTGACCGGCAGGTCGTCGACGACCGGGGCGGTGCGACCGGACGCCAGCGCGGCGCGCACGACCTCGACCAGCGTCGTGGGGCTGATGCGATTCGTCCGGGCGAGACCGCTGCCGTCGTCGAGGTGCAGCCCGTCGACGTCGATCCCGGCGTCTCGCACGGTGGCGGCGACGACGCGCGCGCCGCCGGGGAAGCTCGCCGGCTCCCCCGCGGCACGGGCACTCTGGCGCAGGAGCACCTCGGCGGCCTCGTCGTCGCTGGTGCGCACCATCTGCTCGACGATCCGGCCGACGGTGGCGCTGCGCACGACGCCGAGCCGCGAGGCGCCCGCAGGGGCCGTGGTGCGCTCGACGGCGCCGCGGACCTCGATGCCGCGGTCGCGCAGCAGCGCCGCGAACCGCTCGGCCGCGTCCTGCGCGGGCTCGGCGACGCGGGGGGTGGTCTCGGGCTGCGACGTGTCGACCATGCCGCGGTCGACCCACAGCGGCGAGATCGGGGTGACGACGTCGTCACGCACGTAGGTCGACGGCCACCCCGGACTGACGCTCGGCCCCTCGAACAGGGTGTCGTCGTAGCCGAGCGTCACCCGGGTGGTGCCTGACCGCTCGAGGCGCCCGGCGACCTGTCGCGCGAGGGTCGCCAGGTCGGCTCGGACGACCCCCGGGTCGTCGTCGGAGCGTCGGTCGGTCAGGTAGGGGTCGCCCCCTCCCACCAGCACCAGGTGATCGCCGTCGAGCACAGCCGTCGTGGCGAACCGCTGTCCGGGGTCGAGAACCGTGAGCGCCGTGAACCCGGTCAGCAGCTTGGTCGTGGAGGCCGGGACGTGCGTGCCGTCGCCCTCGGTGAGGACCGGGGCGCCGGGAGCGGTCGAGCCGATGGCCAGCCCCACGTCGTCGCCGAGCACGTCGGCGGACAGGTCGGACCGCGCCGCGGTCAGCACGCCCTCGAGGTCGGTCGGGGACGCCGCGGCGGCGTCGGCGCGGGCCTCCCCGGCGGGGGCGGGACGCAGGCCGGCCGGGGCCACCACGTGCTCGGGTCCGCAGTCGCCGCCGCAGATGGCCTGGTTGAGCCGCCCGCTCGACCACGCGGCGAGCAGACCGGCCGTGACGACGGCGACGAGCAGCACCGCGAGCGCCGGCTGGAGGAGCGCGAGACGTCGACGGCGCACCCGCCTGCTCGCCCTGGCACCCACGTCGGCCAGACTATAGACACCGCAACAGGAGGCGACGTGCTGATTTTCGACGTGACGGTGGAGATCCCCAAGGGGGAGCGCAACAAGTACGAGGTGGACCACGACACCCACCGCATCCGGCTCGACCGGACGCTGTTCACGTCGACGCAGTACCCGGCCGACTACGGCTTCATCGACGACACGCTCGGTCTCGACACCGATCCACTCGACGCGCTGGTCCTGCTGTCGGCCCCGACGTTCCCCGGCTGCGTCATCAGCTGCCGCGCGATCGGCATGTTCCGCATGACCGACGAGGCCGGCGGCGACGACAAGGTGCTGTGCGTGCCGGCGACGGACCCGCGGCAGGAGCACCTGCGCGACATCCACCACGTGCCCGAGTTCGACCGCCTCGAGATCGAGCACTTCTTCACCGTCTACAAGGACCTGGAGCCGGGCAAGTCGGTCGAGGGGTCCACGTGGACCGGTCGCGCCGAGGCCGAGGCCGAGATCCAGGCCAGCTTCCAGCGGTTCAAGGACAACGGCGGCTACTGACCGTCCTCCGGGTCGCGGATGACCCGGGACCGGCGCAGACTGGATCGATGATCCGTCTGCGCCGTCCGCTGCTCGCCGCCACCGTCGCGGCGGCGACCCTCGCGGCGGGCGTCGGCGCCGCGGGACCGTCCGCCGGCGCTCCGGCCGTCCCCGCCCTGTCCGTGCAGGTCGTGCAGAGCGGCCTGGCGCATCCTTGGGCGATGGCGTTCACGCCCGACGGCTCGATGCTCTACACGCAGCGCGACGCGCGCACCGTCACGCTGCTGCGTCCGGACGGATCCTCGCGCGTCGTGCTCCAGCGGCCCGAGGGCATGTGGAACGGCGGCGAGACCGGGCTGATGGGCATCGAGGTCGCCGCCGACTTCGCGACGTCGGGCGAGTTCTTCACCTGTCACGGCTACCGGGCCGGCTCGACGCAGGACGTCCGTGTCGTCGCGTGGCGCCTCGACGCCGACCGCACGACCGCGACCTTCGCCCGCAACCTCGTGACCGGCCTGCCCAGCACCACGGGACGCCACGGCGGCTGCGCGCTGAAGCACGGCGGCAAGACCGCGCTGTACGTCGGCACCGGCGACGCGGCGACAGGGAAGAACCCGCAGAAGCTGTCGTCGGGCGGCGGCAAGGTGCTGCGGATCTCGACCGTGACCGGCAAGGGCTGGCCCGGGAACCCGTACGACTGGTCGGCCAACGCGATGAAGCGCCGGGTGTTCACGTCGGGCCACCGCAACGTGCAGGGGCTGGCGCGGGACGCGGACGCGCGCATCTGGTCGGTCGAGCACGGCAGCTACCGCGACGACGAGGTCAACTACCTGGTGTCGAAGGGCAACTACGGCTGGAACCCGGTGCCGCGTCGCTCGGGCGACCCGTCGTACAACGAGGGGTCGAACTCGCCCATGACGGACTTCGCGATCCCGGGTGCCCAGCGGGCGGCTGCGTGGTCGTCGGGCAATCCCACCGTCGCGACCAGCGGCGCCGCGTTCCTGCGGGGCGACCGGTGGGGCGACCTCGACGGAGCCCTCGCGGTCGCGGCGCTCAAGGACCAGTCGCTGCGGATCATGAGCGTCTCGGGGTCGAAGGTCACCGGGGTCGCCGTGCCGCCGGAGCTCGACGCCCGCTACGGCCGCCTGCGCGGGGTCGCGGTGGGTCCCGACGGCGCGCTCTACGTCTCGACCTCCAACGGCTCCGCCGACAAGATCCTCAGGATCACCCCCGCCTGACGGCTGATCCCCTGGACGCCCCGGGCGGGCGGTGCCTCAGCGACCCTTCCCGCGGGGCGGTGCCTCAGCGACGTGTCCCGGCCCAGGGCGGTGCCTCAGCGACGTGTCCTGACCCGCGGCGGTGCCTCAGCGACCTGTCCCGACTCCCGAAGCGTCGCTGACGCACCGCTCCGCCCCGATACGTCGCCAGCTCACCGCCCACATCGGGCGGCCGGGGACCGGCGGCGAGTCGCTAGGCGGGTGGTGCGGGACGCAGGAGGGCGCGCATGGCGTCGCCGAACATGCCCGGGTCGACGCCGTGATCGATCGACCGCAGGGCACCGAGGCCGATGCCGAGGCTCAGCAGCATCGTGGCGGCCTGCTCGGGCGGGAAGCGCAACGTGATGCCCTGGTCCGTCGTGACCTGCTCGATGAGCGCGGCGATGGCCGCGCGCACCTCGCGCTGGCGACGGCGCAGCGCCGACGCGACGAACGGGCTCTGCCGCGCGACCGCGCCGAACTCGGACTCGAGGGCGACCCACAGGGGCTGCCCGATGCCCTCGCGTGCCCACACCGCGAACCGGTCGATCTTGTCGTCGAGGCCGCCGGGACCGCTGAAGACCTCGGCGACCTGCACGACCTGCTCGGCGTGGATGCTGTCGAGCACCGCCATGCACAGCTCCTCCTTGCCGGAGAAGTTGGAGTACACGGCACCCTTGGAGAAGCCGGCACGCTCGGCGACCTTGTCCAGCGACGTGGCCGCGTAGCCGTCGGAGATGAACATCTCGCGGGCGACGTCGACGAGACGACGCCGCGTCTCGGCCTGCCGCTCGGCACGGACTCCGGCACCCCGACTGCCGTCGGCGCGGTCCTGGTCGATGCTCACCAGACGTCCTCCTCGTAGCGGTTCACAGCCTCCCCGGATACCGATAGTATCCGAACTGTGATCAGCCACGACATCCTCATCATCGGCACGGGCTTCTCCGGCATGGGCATGGCCATGAAGCTGCGAGAGGCCGGACGCACCGACTTCGTCGTCCTGGAGAAGGCGGACGACGTCGGCGGCACCTGGCGCGACAACACCTACCCCGGCGCCGAGTGCGACGTCCAGAGCCACATGTACTCCTTCTCCTACGAGCTGAACCCCGGCTGGAGCCGCGAGTACTCCGCGCAGCCGGAGATCTGGCAGTACATGCGCGACGTCGCCACGAAGCACGACCTCTACTCGGCCATCCGCTTCGGCACCGAGGTCACCGGCGCCACGTGGGACGAGGAGCGCCTGCGCTGGACCGTCACCACGAACCACGAGACCTACGAGGCCCGCGTGGTCGTCTCGGGCATCGGCGGCCTGCACATCCCGAACGTGCCCGAGCTGCCCGGCGCCGAGTCGTTCGCCGGACCGCGCTTCCACTCGGCGCAGTGGCAGCACGACGTCGACCTGACCGGCAAGAAGGTCGCCGTCATCGGCACCGGAGCCAGCGCGATCCAGTTCGTCCCGCAGATCGCTCCCGTCGTCGGCCAGCTCGACGTCTACCAGCGCACCGCGCCGTGGGTCGTGCCCAAGTCGAACCACGACATCGTGGGCCGCAAGGCGAAGTTCCTGCAGAAGGTCCCCGGCGGCACCCGCGCCTACCGCAACGCGCTCTACTGGTTCAACGAGTCGACGCAGCTGGCCTTCACCGGACCGCTGCAGAAGATCTCGTCGGTCGTCGAGAAGCGCACCGCGGCCTACATCCGCAAGACGATCACCGACCCCGCGGTCGCCGAGAAGCTGATCCCCGACTACCGCCTGGGCTGCAAGCGCATCCTCAAGACCGACAACTA
>JALRKU010000056.1 GCA_023254755.1 Aeromicrobium sp.
GCCCCCAGGGCCGCGCCGGTTGGCCGCCCGGCCCGCCGACACGGCGAGACCCGGCCCTCGCTGCGCTCGGACCGGGTCTTCGGGTGTGGCCAGGGCCGGGGTCGAACCGGCGACCTTCCGCTTTTCAGGCGGACGCTCGTACCAACTGAGCTACCTGGCCGTTCGCCCGCGAACGGGCGCGTTCACCTTACCGGACGCCCCGCCGCGCCGACGAATCGCGTCACGCGCTCGCTCAGCGAGTGCCGAGCTTCTCGAGGAGCAGGGCCTCGGCGATGCAGACGCGCTCGAACTCGCCCAGGTGCAGGGCCTCGTCGATGCCGTGTGCACGCGTGTCGGGGTCCTCGACGCCGGTCACCAGGATCGCCGCCTCCGGGAACGCGTGCGCGAACTCGGCGATGAACGGGATCGAGCCGCCCATCCCCATGTCGACCGGCTCGACCCCGTCCCACGCCTCGCGGAAGGCGGCACGGGCCGCGTCGTACGCCGGGCCCGAGGCATCGATCGCGTAGGGCTGGCCCGTCTCGCCGGGCGCGACCTCGACGTGCGCACCGAACGGGGCGTGGTCCTGCAGGTGCTTCGCGAGCGCGGCGAGGTGCTGGTCGGCGTCACCGCCGGGGGCGACGCGGAGGCTGATCATCGCGCGCGCCGACGGCGCCAGCGTGTTGGAGGCGTCGGCGACCGGTGTCGCGTCGATGCCGATGACGCTGATCGCCGGCTGGGCCCAGAGCCGCTCGACGACGCTGCCGGTGCCCACCTGCTCGACCCCCGGCAGGATCGACGACTCGGCCCGCAGCCGGTCGTCGGGGTAGGTCAGGTCCGCGGCGGTGCCGCGGTGCAGCCCCTCGACCGCCACCGAGCCGTCGTCGTGGTGCAGCGTCGCGATCAGCCGGCACAGCGTGGTGAGGGCGTCGGGCACCACGCCGCCCCACAGGCCGGAGTGCACCGCGTGGTCGAGCGTGCGGACCGTCACGACGCAGTCGGCCAGGCCGCGCAGCGAGACGGTCAGCGCCGGGACGCCGACGTCCCAGTTCGCCGAGTCGGCGATGACGATCGCATCGGCCGCGAGCCGGTCGCGGTACCGCTCGAGGAACGGCACGAGACTGGGTGACCCGGACTCCTCCTCACCCTCGACGAACACGGTGACGCCGACCGGGGGTCGGCCGTCGTGGGCGCGGAACGCGGCCAGGTGCGCGGCGAGACCGGCCTTGTCGTCGGCCGCGCCGCGTCCGAACAGGCGGTCGCCCCGCCGCGTCGGCTCGAACGGCGGGGACGTCCACAGGGCGGGATCGCCGGTGGGCTGCACGTCGTGGTGCGCGTAGAGCAGGACGGTCGGTGCGCCCTCCGGGCCGGGGTGGTGGGCGATGACGGCCGGGGCCCCGCCCGCCTCGACCACCTCGACGTCGGCGAACCCGGCCTCCCGCAGACGGTCGGCCGTGAACTGCGCCGACCGGTCGACGTCCGGCCGGTGCTCGGGCTGCGCGTAGACCGACGGGATGCGGACGTGGTCCTCCAGGTCGGCCAGGATCGACGGCATCAACGCGCGGACGCGGGTGGCGAGATCGGTCATGGACCCATCTCACCACCCGCGCCGTGGCGGTGGCGACGAGGTGTCAGACGACGCGGACGGCGTCGTCGGCCGAGATCCTCGGCAGGCGGTCGAACCAGGCGTTCTCGCCCGGGTGGCCGATGTTGATCACCAGCTGCGTGCGCCAGGCGGTGCCGTCGAAGAACTCGGCGTCGATGCCGTCGCGGTCGAAGCCAGCCATGGGGCCGGCAGCCAGCCCGGCGGCGCGCAGCCCGACGATGAAGTAGCCGGTCTGCAGGGCGGCGTTGTAGACGGCGTTCTGCGTGCGGGCGGCGTCGTCGAGGAAGAAGTCGCGCGCGTTCGGCACGTGGGGGAAGTGCTCGCCCATCCGGTCGTGGAAGTCGGTGTCGGCGGCCACGACGGCGACGAGCGGGGCGCTCGCGGTCTTGGCGGCGTTGTTGCCGCCCATGTGCCGGACGAGACGCTCGCGACCCTCGCCCTGCTGCACGAGCAGCAGGCGCAGCGGCTGGTTGTTCATCGCGGTCGGCCCGAGCTTCACGAGCTCGAACACCTCGCGGACCTGGTCGACCGACACGGGCTCGTCGGTGAAGGTGTTGGCGGTGCGCGCCTCGCGGAAGAGCAGGTCGAGCGCCTCGTCCGAGAGAGCGAACTGGTTGTCGATGGCAACGCAAGTCATGCAAGTTTCAACTAGTCGGGCCCGACGCGGATTCCGAGACCGGTTGTGAACTGCATCGCACCCGCAGAGGGTCAGGCGGGCAGCTCGGGAGCGGCACCCAGCCGCGCCCTGTCGGCTGCGGCCCTGCCGCGGAAGGCCGAGGCGTGATCGCCGACCGCGCTGCCACCACGCCAGGTGCCGCGCACGCCGTGCTGGCGCTTCATGTACGCGAAGAAGTCGTCGACCTCGACGTCCTTGCGCGCCAGCGCCACGGCGGCGGGCGACGACGTGACGGAGGTGCTGGGGGAGGTCGGGGGCGTGCAGACGCGGGATCGTGCCGAGGCTCGGGCCGCGTGCAGGCGCTCGCGGATGCGGTCGGTCCACCCGGCGTAGAAGGCCGCCCGCGCCGTGCGTCCGTGCGTGGGTCGGTGCGCACCGGAGCGGATGTAGGCGTCGGCGTCGGCGACCATCTGCACGACGAGCGACACGTACAGCGCGCGGGCGACCTCGATGTCGCCCGCGAACCCGTAGAGCGTGACGCCGGTGTTGTCGCTGCGGATGGTGCACCGCAGGTCGTTGGCCGAGGCGATCGCCAGCATCAGCGCGACGAGCCGCACGTTGGAGTGCTGTCCGCGGTGGCCGAGCCGCATCGTCTCGAAGGTGGGGGTGGCTGCGGCCTCGGTCCGCTCGTGGGAGGCGCGCGCGACGGCCAGCTCGATCGAGTGGGCGGTGGCCAGCTGCTGCGCCTTGCCGAGGAACGCGTCGCGCTCGGCCTCCGTGGCGGCACCCTCCGCGTGCCGCAGCAGCTTGCCGACCTTGGCGAGCATGCCGTCGTCGGCGGGGGCGTCGCGCACGAGCCCGATCTCCTCGTACGCCGCGCCGAGCATCGCGGAGATCTCGGACCAGCCGATGTCGCCCAGCAGCTGGACGAAGGTGCGGCGGAACCCCTCACCGTGTGCGTCGATGATCGCTCCGTCGCCGGTGTTGAGGTGGTGCGCCAGCTCGTGGAGCACCACCAGCCCGCGCAGGGCCCAGGCGCCGCCGGTCTCGCGGCGGGGGAGGAAGACGGTGCCGTCGCGGTAGGTGGCCTTCGTCCATCCGGGGAACGCGACGACGTCGACGGGGGCCGACTCTCGACCCCGGTAGCCCGTGCCGAGCTCCTTGGCGCGCCTCCGCAGACGCTCCATGACGTGGTCGACGAACGTGCCGACGTCGGCCGGATCGCCGAAGCGCGGCTCGGCCTCGGGCACGAAGACTCGCGTCGTCCGCCCGTCGGGTCCGAGACCGGCCCCGACCTCACCGGTGTCGGGGTCGACCGCATCGAGCCAGGCCGCGACGAGGTCCTCGGCGGCGTACGTGCTCCTGCGATCCGGATCGTCCATCGGTGTCGACGATGCCAGGTGGGACCGACGCGCCGCTCGTCCGCTCGCGCTGGTTCTCGCGAGTGGCGCAGATTCGCCCCTCTCCGGGCGCTGGAGGGGCGATCTTGCGCCATTCGCGGGACCGACTGCGCCACTCGCGGTCGCACGACGAAGAGCAGCCGGGCCCCACGCTGACGCGTGAGACCCGGCTGCTGTGCTGGCGACCCCGACGGGACTCGAACCCGCGACCTCCGCCGTGACAGGGCGGCGCGCTAACCAACTGCGCCACGGGGCCTTTGCTGCGGACGCAACTGTACTGCACGGTGCACGAGCTCCACAAAACGGCCCCCGTCCCTGCCGGCAGGTCGGTGACTGGCGCTCTCTTCGGGGGCGAGGCGGTGGTCGCCGCACGCGATCCGCGACGTCGAGGTGCGCGATCCACCGCCCGCCGACCACGCCGCCCGACCACGCCGCTAGCAGATCGAGGGACTCGGCGGCGCGGTGTCCACGGTGTGGGAACGGTCCCGCGGCGCGGGAGCGAAGCGGTGTGATGTCGCCATGAGCACGACCGCCACGACGCCTCGCCCCCTCACCCAGGCCGAGCTCGCGGACCTCACCCAGCAGATCGCCCAGGAGGTCCGCGACGGACTCCACGAGGTCCACGCCGACGCCGACCAGCGCTGGCACGTGCGGCTGCGATGCGACGACCAGGTCGACGTGTGGCTCATCAGCTGGACCACCGACCAGGGCACCCAGCTGCACGACCACGGCGGCTCGTCGGGCGCGTTCACGGTCGTCGAGGGTGCGCTCAGCGAGGCCGTCTGGGCCGGCGGCGACGGAGGCCACCTGGTCGAGAACGCGCGCGGCGCGGGCGAGACGGTGGTGTTCGGCGAGCACTACGTGCACGACGTCCGCAACGTCGAGCCCCCGACGGCGGTCAGCGTCCACGCGTACTCCCCGCCGCTCGCGCTCATGAACTACTACGACACCGACGCGACCGCCGAGGGCGGACAGGAGCTGGTCCGGCTCGCCTCGGTCTGGACCGACGACCCCGAGCAGCCGTTCGACGACACCGAGGCGCGCGAGCGCTTCACCCCGCCGGAGCACGCGTCGGTCGACGCGCTGCTGGAGGCCGCACGGTCCCGCATCGAACGACTCGCGCCCGGCGAGGCCCGTCGTCGGGTCGACGAGGGTGCCCTCATCGTCGACATCCGGCCTGCCTGGCAGCGCGCGCACGACGGCGAGGTGCCGGGGTCGCTGGTCGTCGAGCGGAACCACCTCGAGTGGCGGCTGCACCCCGGGTCCGGAGCGTCGCTGCCGCAGGCCAGCGCGGACCAGCACTGGATCGTGCTGTGCACCGAGGGCTACACGTCGTCCCTGGCGGCGGCGTCGCTGCGCAGCCTGGGCATCGACGCCGCCGACGTGGTGGGCGGCATCCACGGCTGGCGCGAGGCCGGTCTGCCCGTCGTGCCTGGACCCTCGCGGGTCGAGACGGTCGTCCACGGGTGAGGCGTCCGATTGCCGATGTCCGAGGTTCGCGCCAGACTGTCGGAAGCCTGTCGCCGGGCGTGCATCACTGCCTACCTCCACGGCTTCGCCGGAACGGAATCCTGAGGACCGCATGATCGAGTACCGCAGCATCGGCAAGACATTCCCCGACGGGACGCAGGCGGTGGGTGACTTCTCCCTCGTGCTGCCCTCGCGCACGACCACGGTGTTCGTCGGCTCGTCGGGCTGCGGCAAGACCACGCTGCTGCGCATGGTCAACCGCATGGTCGAGCCCACCAGCGGCCAGGTGCTGATCGACGACGAGGACGTCGCCTCCCGCGACAAGGTCGAGCTGCGCCGCAGCATCGGCTACGTCATGCAGCACGCCGGGCTGCTGCCGCACCGCACGGTCGTCGACAACGTCGGCACGGTCCTGCGGCTCAACGGCGTCGGCAGGGCCGAGGCGCGCGAGCGGTCGCTGGCGATCCTGCCGGTCGTCGGCCTCGACCCCGCGCTCGCCGACCGCTACCCGAGCCAGCTGTCGGGCGGGCAGCAGCAGCGGGTCGGCGTGGCCCGAGGCCTGGTCACCGATCCCAACATCCTGCTGATGGACGAGCCGTTCGGCGCCGTCGACCCCATCACCCGCCAGCGGCTGCAGGACGAGCTCCTGCGCCTGCAGGAGGAGCTGCGCAAGACGATCGTGTTCGTCACGCACGACTTCGACGAGGCGGTGAAGCTCGGCGACCGGATCGCGATCCTCGACGTCGGCTCGCGGATCGTCCAGTACGACACGCCCGAGGCCATCCTGACGTCGCCGGCGAACGAGTTCGTCGAGGGTTTCGTCGGCCACGGTGCCGCTCTGAAGCAGCTGACGCTCACCCGCGTGCGTGACGTCGAGCTGCACGAGGCCGCCGTCGCGCACGTCGGCGGCGACGCAGCCGCGGCTGCGCAGGACGCCCGCGCCAAGGGTCGCGACTGGGTGATCGTCCTCGACGCGCAGGAGCGCCCGCAGCGGTGGGTCTCCGTCCGCGAGCTCGAGCGGGGCGGCGCGCTGGACCGCGTGTCACGCGACCTGGAGCTCGAGACCGTCAGCTCCGCCTCGACCCTCAACGACGCGCTCGATGAGATGCTCACGTCGTCGCACGGCGTCGTCGTGGTCACGGGTCGGCGCAACGTCTACCAGGGCGTCATCCGCGTCGAGACGATCATGCAGGCGATGCAGCAGCTCAGCAGCAGCGCTGCGGACGTCGACCCGGTGCAGCCGTGAGCGCCACCACCACCGGTCCGGCGAACGACGCGGCCGTGCGGGGCGAGGCGGCGACCCCGACCGTCACCGTCGACCGTCCGGGCATCGGTCGCTGGATCGGCCAGCCGCTCGTCGTCGTCGCCGCGGTCGTCGGTTGCCTGGTCTACGTGAACACCGCGGACGTCACCGACGTGGAGCGCCGCTCGCTCACGGTCGACAACCTGCTCGACCTGACCGGGCAGCACCTGTTCATCAGCCTCGTCGCGACGCTCCTGACCTGCCTGGTCGCGATCCCGCTCGGCATCGCGTTGACGCGGGGTCCGATGCGACGCTTCTCCAAGCCGATCATCACCGTCGCCGGCTTCGGGCAGGCCGCCCCGGCGATCGGCCTCATCGCCCTCGGCTCCGTGATCTTCGACGTGGGCGCCACGGGCGCGATCGTCGCCCTCGCGGTGTACGGCATCCTGCCGATCGTGGCCAACACGGTCACCGGTCTCGACGGCGTCGACCAGCGTCTGGTCGAGGCGTCGCGCGGCATGGGCGTCTCGGCGGGCGGCACCCTCGTGCGCGTCGAGCTGCCGCTCGCGCTGCGCGTCATCGTCGCCGGCGTCCGTACCGCCCTGGTGCTGATCGTCGGCACCGCGGCCCTGGCGTCGTTCACCGGCGCCGGGGGTCTCGGTGAGCTGATCACCACCGGCATCAAGCTGCAGCAGGACGTCGTGCTGGTGGTCGGCGCGATCCTGGTCGCGGCCCTGGCCCTGTTCATCGACTGGCTGGCGCGTCTCGTCGAGATCGCCGCCGCCCCGAAGGGAGTGGGCTGACGTGCGAGGTCACCTGCGCAGCAAGCTCGTCACGTCCGCCGTCGCCCTGGCCTGCCTGGGGTTGGCCGGCTGCGGCCTGCAGTCGGCGTCGGGAGCGGTGCTCGGCGCCGAGCCCGGCACCATCAAGCGGGTGAAGTCGCTCGAGGGCGTCCCGGTCACCGTGGCGGCGAAGGACTTCACCGAGCAGCTCGTGCTCGGCAACATGATGTCGACGGTGCTGAGCGTGGCCGGGGCCGACGTCACGAACCTCAGCAACACGCCCGGCAGCTTCGGCGTCCGCCAGGCGCTGCTCGACGGTCGCGTCGACATCTCCCCGGAGTACACGGGCACCGGCTGGATCAACTACCTCGGCAACCAGAAGCCGGTGAAGGGCGAGGAGCAGCAGTACAAGGCCGTCTACGACGCGGACCTGAAGAACGGGCTGACCTGGCTGCCCTACGCCCCCATGAACAACACGTACGCGTTCGCGATCGCCGAGAAGAAGGGCGAGGAGCTCGGCATCACCAAGCTCTCGCAGCTGAAGGACCTGCCGAAGGACCAGCGCACGTTCTGCGTCGAGAGCGAGTTCGCCAAGCGCGACGACGGCTTCGTCCCGATGCTGAAGACGTACGGACTCACCGAGGCCGACCTCGGCAAGGTGACGACCCTCGACACGGGCGTCATCTACACGGCGACCGCGCGCGGCACCTGCAACTTCGGCGAGGTGTTCACGACCGACGGCCGCATCCCGGGGCTGAAGCTGCGGGTGCTGGAGGACGACAAGGAGTTCTTCCCGTTGTACAACCTGAGCTTCGTCGCCCGCACGTCGTTCTTGAAGGAGCACCCCGAGGTGGAGGAGATCTTCGCCCAGGTGCTCCCGAAGCTGACCAACGACGTCATGCTCGAGCTGAACGCCAAGGTCGATGTCGAGGGCCAAGACCCGGCCATCGTCGCGCGGGACTGGCTGAAGTCCGAGGGGCTGGTGCAGTAGCCGCGGTCCGCTGACTGCGACTCACACGAGCGGCAGCATGCCGCCGGTCCCGATCAGCGTGGCGCCGACGACGGCACTCGCGCCGAGCAGGGCGGCGAGGACGCCGGCGTTGGGTCGTCGCT
>JALRKU010000171.1 GCA_023254755.1 Aeromicrobium sp.
GCGGGCGTGCCCTCCTGCATGCGCGTGCCGCCCGACGCCGTGGTCGCGAGCACCGGGATGCCCTCGGCCGTGGCCCTGCGCACCGCGGCGACGATGCGCTGCGCGGCGACCGCACCGATCGAGCCGGCGAGGAAGCGGAACTCGCTGGCGACGACCGCGACCGGCCGGCCACGCACCAGTCCACGTCCCGTGACGATCGACTCGTCGGTGCCGGCGCGCTCGGCCGCGGCCTGCAGCTCGGAGCGGTAGGACTCGTCCGCGTCGGAGATGTCGATCGGCTCGTCCCAGGACGTGAACGAGCCCGGGTCGATGACCAGCTCGAGGAGCGCCTGGACGGTCAGGGTCGGCATGGGACCACTGTCTCAGCCCACGACGTGGGCGGCCACCGTCAGGCTCCGGCGACGTCGACCGGGATCTCCTCGTCCACCGTGGCGTCGTCGTCACGCACCATCTCGCGGACCGCGACGAAGCGGTAGCCGACGTTGCGGACGGTGCCGATCAGCGTTTCGTGGTCGGTGCCGAGCTTGGCGCGCAGGCGACGCACGTGGACGTCGACCGTGCGGGTGCCGCCGAAGTAGTCGTAGCCCCACACCTCCTGCAGCAGCTGCTGGCGCGTGAACACGCGGCCCGGGTGCTGGGCGAGGAACTTGACGAGCTCGAACTCCTTGAAGGTGAGATCGAGCGTGCGGCCCTCGAGCTTGGCCGTGTACGTCGCGTCGTCGATGACCAGACCGCTGGTGGAGATGACGTGGCTCTCGTCGTCGACGTCGGCGCGGGCCGCGAGGCGGCCGATACCGAGGCGGAGCCGGGCCTCGAGCTCGGCCGGTCCTGAGGTCGTAAGGATGACGTCGTCCATGCCCCAGTCGGCCGCGGCGACCGCGAGGCCGCCCTCGGTGAGGATGAGGATGAGCGGGCACTCGATGCCGGTGGTGCGGATGACGCGCGTGAGGCTGCGGGCCTGCGCGAGGTCCTGTCGACCGTCGACCAGGACGGCGTCGCACGGCGGTGCGTCGAGCAGGGCGCTCGCCTCTGCCGGGAGGATCTTGATGTGGTGGGGCAGGAGCGCGAGAGCGGGGAGCACCTCCACCGAGGACTGCGGGCTCTTCGTCAGCAGGAGCAGGTGCGACACGGTGGGATCCCTCCAGTGGTTCCGGTCGGTTCCGGATGCAACGCGAGGCCAGGCGATCGGAATCGCCATGGCCTCGTTGCGTGGTCAACAATACGTGATGTGTCCGATCAGTTGCCAGAGCGTGTCGAAAGTGAGAACGACGTCACAGTCCGTTACTGGGCTGCCGCGCGGGCTGCCGCGGGTCTCGAGACGGAGGTCGTCAGTGCGACGTCGCTGGCCCAGCTGCTCGACGAGATCGACCGCCGGCACCGCGACCGCGACCGGTTCCGCGACGTCATCGGGTCGTGCTCGGTGCTCGTCGGCGAGGTGCCGGTCGGGTCCCGCGATCCGGCCGACGTCGTCCTGCGGGCGGGTGA
This sequence comes from Aeromicrobium sp., assembly GCA_023254755.1. Lineage (GTDB taxonomy): Bacteria > Actinomycetota > Actinomycetes > Propionibacteriales > Nocardioidaceae > Aeromicrobium. The sequence continues at coordinate 1,486 of JALRKU010000171.1, forward strand.
TCGGGTCGAGTTCCTCCCGCCGTTCGCTGGCGGAGCCTGACGGGACTGGCAGGATGCCCCCCGTGTCGCGTCTTCGTTCGTCGCTGCTGTCCGTCGTGCTGGTCGCGGTGCTCGCCCTGGCGGCGCACGTGGACGCGTGGCTGGTCGCGGCCGGGGTCGTCGTCGTGCAGGTCCTGGTCGCCGCGGCACCGAGCCTCGCCGACGCCCGCGGACGGTCGGTGCCCACGCCGCGCCTCGTGCCGGCCCTCGTCGGTGGACTCGTCGCGACCGCGCTGGCCCTGTTCCCGCACGCGATCGCCGGAGCCGAAGGGACGCGCGACGCGTTTGGCGCCGCCGACACCGGGTCGCTGGCGGGGGTGCTGCCCGCCGTGGCCCTGGCCGTGTTCGTCACCGCCGTCACCCAGATGCTGCGCACCGACGGCCGGCGCGAGCTGACCGCGGCGCTGGCCTACGCCGTGTCGCTCGCGACCGCGGCCGCCCTCACGACGGGCTGGATCGGTGCCGCGCAGTCGATCGCGTCGCCGGCCGCCGTGGTGGTCGGTGCGGCGGGCGTGGTCGCGGGGCTCCTGGTCTGGGCCGTTCCGGGCGACCGCTTCCTGCTGGGCGGGCTGTCGGTCGTCGCCGGGGCCGCCGCGGGTGCGGGTGCGGCCGTCGCGATCGACGACGTGGTCACCGCGCTGTTCGGCGTGGCGGTGGGCTCCGGCGTCGCGCTGTTCGCGGTGCTCGGTCAGATCCTGGGCCGCGCGCTCATCAGTGGACGCCGTCACGCCGCGAGCGGCTGGGGCTTCCCCGCGGCCACGTCGGTCGCCCTCGCCGCACCGATCGTCTACGTCGGCGGCCAGCTCGTCACCACCGTGAGCCTGTAGGCAGGGCGTCCTGGCTGCCTCGGCCTACCCTGGTGGCATGTCCGGAACCGTCGTGCTCCTCGCAGCCCTGGCCGCCGCCGTGCTGCTCGGTGTCTGGTACCAGCGGCGCAACGGCCGGTTCCGACCGGCGGTCGAGCCGGCCGTCGACACCGACGTCCTGTCGGCCGCCGAGATCGGTGCGCCGCTGGGGGAGCGCGCCACGCTCGTCCAGTTCTCGTCGGCCTTCTGCGCACCGTGCCGAGCCACTCGCGTCGTCCTGACCGACGTCGCGGGGCTGGTCGACGGCGTCGCCGCCGTCGAGGTCGACGCCGAGTCGCACCTGGACCTCGTCCGCAGGCTCGACGTCATGCGCACGCCCACCACGTTCGTCCTCGACGCCCGCGGCGCGGTCGTGACCCGGGCGTCCGGGCTGCCCACCCGCGACCAGGTGGTGACCGCACTGGCCGGGGTTCCGGGCCTTTCCTCGTCTTGATCTCGCTATTCGGACATGTGTCCCGTGATGTGAGACGCCAGGGCGACGCGCGCCAGGCGAGCCCCTAGGCTGGTCGACATGTTCCTGACGACGCACCTCACCCGGCGCCTGGCGGTCGACAACTGCCGCACGCGCTCGGCGCTGTGTCGTCCGCGCTGACCTCGCCCGTCGAACGTCCCTCTGCACGACGCCTGGCCGTCGTGCGCCCAGCGCAGGAGCACTCATGTCCACGTCCACCCAGGTCGACCCCCGCGGTCTTCGGGTCGCGGCCGCCATCACGTCGGTCGTGCTGGCCGTCGTGCTCGTGCTGGACTCCCCGGTGCGCGAGATCGTCCTCGCGGTCCAGGTCGGGGTCTTCGCACTCGCCGTGGTCCTCGGCCTCCAGGCCTCGCCGTACTCGATCTTCTTCCGCTCGGTGATCCGTCCGCGCCTCGGCGCGCCGACGCAGACCGAGGACTCCCGGCCGCCGCGCTTCGCGCAGCTCGTCGGGCTGCTGTTCACCACGGGCGCGCTGCTGGCGTTCGTCCTGGGCGCGACGACCGTCGGTCTCGTGCTCACGGCGTTCGCGCTGGTGGCCGCTCTGCTCAACGCGACCGTGGGCCTGTGCCTCGGCTGCGAGATGTACCTGGCGCTGCGCCGGCTCCGTCCGGCGAGCGTCGCCTGAGACACCCCACCCACCCATCCGCCCCCCGCGGGCACATCAGGAGGTATCACCATGAGCCGCGACACCGCGCTCGTCACCGCTGACTGGGTCGAGGAGCACCTCGACGACCCGAGCATCGTGCTCGTCGAGGTCGACGAGGACACCGAGGCCTACGACGCCGGCCACATCCCCGGCGCGATCAAGCTCGACTGGAAGAAGGATCTCCAGGACGGCGTCCGCCACGACTTCATCAGCAAGGAGCGCCTCGAGGCGCTGCTGTCGGAGAAGGGCATCTCCAACGACGACACCATCGTGTTCTACGGCGGCAACAACAACTGGTTCGCCGCCTACGCCTACTGGTACCTGACCTACTACGGCCACGAGAACCTGCGTCTGCTCGACGGCGGCCGCAAGAAGTGGGAGCTCGACGCCCGCGAGCTCGCCAAGGACGTCCCGGTCCGCGAGAAGACCACCTACGTCGCCAAGGAGCCGAACGACTCCATCCGCGCGTACCGCGACGAGGTCGTCTCGGCCATCGGCGTCAAGAACCTCATCGACGTCCGCAGCCCCGACGAGTACGCCGGACGCCTGCTGGCGCCGGCGCACCTGCCGCAGGAGCAGTCGCAGCGTCCCGGCCACGTGCCGACCGCGGTGTCGATCCCGTGGAGCAAGGCCGCCAACGACG
>JALRKU010000244.1 GCA_023254755.1 Aeromicrobium sp.
CTACCGCGGCCGCCCGATCGCGGACCTGCCGTTCGACGAGCACCGCGCCGTCGTGCCGAACGTCCGCGGGCGCGTCGACGACATGCCGGGGGTGTACGTCGTGGGCTGGATCAAGCGCGGACCGACCGGCTTCATCGGCACCAACAAGACCTGTGCGACCGAGACGATCGACCGACTGTTCGAGGACGCCAACAGCGGTCGGCTGGTCCCGCCCGCGCGTCGGGGGCTCCCCGTCGCCACTGCGGAGTCGGCGATCGATCGGGAGGGTTGGCGCCGCATCGACCGGTGGGAGCGCCGTCTCGGGCTGGCCCAGGGCCGGGTGCGCGTGCGGCTCACCGACCGCGAGGAGATGCGTCGCGTGGCGGCTGTCTCACCTGCCGTCCCGGATCGGGGACGGCGTCGGCGCCGGGTAGCCTTGAGGGCATGAGCGAAGCCGTTTCCGAGACCCCCACCACCGGCACGTCGCGCGTCAAGCGCGGCATGGCCGAGATGCTGAAGGGTGGCGTCATCATGGACGTCGTCGACGCCGATCAGGCGAAGATCGCCGAGGACGCCGGAGCCGTGGCCGTGATGGCGCTCGAGCGCGTCCCGGCCGACATCCGGGCGCAGGGCGGCGTGGCGCGGGCCAGCGACCCGGACCTGATCGACGGGATCATCGAGGCCGTCTCGATCCCGGTGATGGCCAAGGCGCGCATCGGCCACTTCGCCGAGGCGCAGATCCTGCAGTCGCTCGGCGTGGACTACGTCGATGAGTCCGAGGTCCTCACGCCGGCGGACTACGCCAACCACATCGACAAGTGGGCGTTCAACGTGCCGTTCGTGTGCGGTGCGACCAACCTGGGTGAGGCGCTGCGGCGGATCACCGAGGGCGCCGCGTTCATCCGCTCCAAGGGCGAGGCGGGCACCGGCGACGTGTCGAACGCCGTCACCCACATCCGCAAGATCACGGGCGAGATCCGTCGTCTGCAGACGCTGCGCGAGGACGAGCTGTACGTCGCGGCCAAGGAGCTGCAGGCGCCGTTCGAGCTGGTCAAGGAGATTGCCGAGCGGGGCAAGCTGCCGGTCACGCTGTTCACCGCCGGTGGCATCGCGACGCCGGCCGACGCGGCGCTGGTGATGCAGCTGGGCTCGGAGGGCGTGTTCGTCGGCTCGGGCATCTTCAAGTCCGGCAACCCGGCGCAGCGTGCCGAGGCCATCGTCAAGGCCACGACCTTCTACGACGATCCCGACGTGGTCGCGAAGGTGTCGCGTGGTCTGGGTGGCGCGATGGTCGGCATCAACGTCGACGAGGTGCCCGAGCATCACCGCCTGGAGACGCGCGGCTGGTGACGCGCAGCGTCGTCGGGCGAGCGGCTGCCAGGCGCAGAGTGGCTGGCCTGGAGACGCGAGGCTGGTGACGCCAGGCTGGAGACGCGCAGCGTCGCCGGGCGAGCCGGTCGGGTGGTGCCCGATGTCGTGCTGAGGGGTACACTCGTCGCAGGCCCGTTTGAGGTATGGGAGTGCCTTCGTGGGCGGGCCGAGAGGGAGTGGGGTCGACAACTGCGCGTGACCCCTTTTCTCGCCTGATACCCGACCGGGAGGGATCCTGTGAGGGAGCGGCGGCGGTGACGCGATGCGTCACCGCCGCCGTCATGTGCGGGCCCGCCTCCGACACCGTCGCGGCCCGTCGACCCTGCTCAGTAGCCTGGTCGGCATGAGCGCGACCGTCGGAGTCCTCGCCGTCCAGGGCGACGTCCGTGAGCACGTCCAGGTCCTCGGCCGCCTCGGACTCGAGGCGATCACGGTGCGTCGTCCGAGCGAGCTCGACGCGTGCGACGCCCTCGTGCTGCCCGGTGGCGAGTCCACCACGATGGAGAAGCTGGTCCGCGCGTTCGACCTGTTCGAGCCGCTCGTCGAGCGGATCCGCGGCGGCATGCCGACCTTCGGCACGTGCGCCGGCATGATCATGCTGGCCGACCGCATCGTCGACGGCGCTGCCGGTCAGGGCACGGTCGGCGGTCTGGACATCACCGTGCGCCGCAACGCGGT
>JALRKU010000337.1 GCA_023254755.1 Aeromicrobium sp.
CTGCTCCTCGACGGCGTCGGCGACGTCGTGGGACCGCAGCACGATGTGGCGCACCGCGCCGTCGAGCGTCCGGCCGATCACCAGCCGACGGGCCGCGGGGTCGGCGGCCAGGTCGCGCAACCAGTTGGCGATCGGCGCGACGACCGCCTGCGGCACCAGTCCGGCGCCGTCGAGCTGCACCTCGGGAATCGTGAACAGCGGCGAGTCCGACAGGCCGCGCGAGGTCATCATGCGGGCCAGGTGACCACGGACCTCCCCCACGGCCTCGTCGGCGGTGCGGTCGAGGACGACGGCCAGCGAGGTCGAGCGGTCGGCGGCTCGCTTGAGGTAGTCCCACGGGACCTGGTCGGCGTAGCGCGCTGCTGACGTCACGAACAGCCACAGGTCGGCGGCCGACAGCAGCTGGTTCGCGAGCTCGCGATTGACCTGGTCGATCGAGTCGACGTCGGGCGCGTCGAGGATCGCGAGTCCGGACGGCACCGAGGTCGTGGGCACCAGCCGGAGCCCGTACACGGCCGAGGCGCCGTCGTCGTCGTTGCGCGGCATGTCGGGCAGGATCCGGTCGCGGGTGAACCACTCGACGTCGTCGGGGTGGTGGACGAGGACGGGTGATCTGGTGGTCGGTCGGAGCACGCCGGCCGCCGTCACGGGCGTGCCCACGATGGAGTTGACCAACGTGGACTTGCCCGCGCCGGTCGAACCACCCACGACCGTCAGCAGCGGTGCGTCGAGCTGGACCAGCCGCGGCAGGATGTAGTCGGAGATCTGGTCGACGACCTCGTCACGGGTGCGCCGCGCCGGGACGGCGTCGGGGGTCGAGAAGTCCAAGGTGGCGCCGCGAAGGGCCGAGAGCAGGTCCCCCATCGCCGCCAGGAGCTCGGCCGACGCATGAGTCTTCGTCATGTGGACGGCCCCCGGTACCTCCCTGTGATCACGCTGTTCAGGGTAGTGGACCGGAGCAGGTCATCCGGTCACCCGGGCGGGCTCAGTGGCGTCCGATCGGCCTCAGGGCCGGCGGAAGGCGGAGTCCGGGCCGCAGCGCGTACATCGCGTCGAGCAGTGCGTACGTGCGATCGACGCCGTGCGGCACGCGCTGACCGCGCATGACGCGGTCGTGCAGGAAGGCCATCTCGGTGGCGAGCCGCTGGTAGCGGCGCACGACCTTCGCGGCGACCGCACCGTGGTGCCGGCGGGCGTACCTGCGGGCTGCAGTGCGGTAGTGGAAGCGGGAGAGGTACGGGATCTCGGCGGGGTGGATCCAGCCGCGCTGCCCCACGTAGGCGAGGGACCTCTCGAGCGTGCGCACCTGGCGGGTGCGCACGACGATCGCGATCGTGGCCACGACGGCCAGCACGACCGCGAGGGCGAGGTAGACCAGCAGGAAGCCGATGCCGCCGCCGTAGCTGAGCGACCCGTTCCAGAGCCCGTGCAGACCGATGCTGCCCGCCAGTCCGACGACCAGCAGCGGGATCCGCACCCACCACGAACGCCGCGTGACGGCGATGCCGAGGGCGATGCCGAACGCCGAGGTGAACAGCGGGTGGGCGAACGGACTGAAGACGCCGCGGACGACGAAGGTGGCCGTCGCGCCCTCGGCGCCGGCGATCTCGGTGGCGGTCGAGCCCAGGTAGCTGCCGGCGTAGTAGCCGATGTTCTCGACGAACGCGAAGCCGACGCCGACCAGGCCGGCGAGGATCAGTCCGTCGAGCATGCCGTCGATGACCCGTCGCGCTCGGACGAAGGTGAGCACGAGGAACAGGCACTTGGCCGGCTCCTCGGTGAGCGGCGCGACGAAGGTGGCGCCCTCCTCGGCGGTGAGGTCCCAGGTGCGGTCGATCCACAGCTGCAGCGCCAGAGCGATCGCGACGGACACGACGCCTCCCCAGATGAACGCTGCGACGAGGTAGCGGCGCGGCTCGGGCTCGTAGCGGTCGAGCCACCAGTAGACGAGCCACAGGATCGGCAGGGGCAGGAGCGCGTAGCCGATGGACAGGGACGCGCCGGTGGCGTCGTCGGCACTGAGCGCGATGAAGACGCCACCGGCCACGCCGAGGACGCCGACGAGCCCGACGACGATCATCCACGCGAGGCGGCCGCGCTGGCGGTAGGCCTCGACGTAGGGCGGGAGGACGAAGTCGTAGGCGCCGCCGGGCGCGGTCGTCTGCGGCTGAGTCACCTCGAAAGCGTAGGTGATGGCCAGGACGGCGCCAGATACGCTAGTTCTCGGCCGGACCACCAGTCGGCCGGGCCCCCGTAGCTCAGCCGGATAGAGCACGTCACTTCTAATGACACGGTCGCAGGTTCGAGTCCTGCCGGGGGCGCAGGTCGCTCTGCGACCGGAGCCCGCGACAGGACTCGGGAGGAGCCCCGCGAGAGCAGCGAGCCGCCAACGACGGATCCTGCCGGGGGCGCCGAGCGCAGCGAGCCGCCAACGACGGATCGTGCGGGCCGGACCACGCCGACCGTGTCAGACGAGCACCGCTGCTGCGGCGGACCGGATCGCCGCCGCGGTCGCCTCCAGCGGAGCGGTGCGCAGGGACCACTGCTGCCAGTAGAGGTCGACGGCGACGTGGTGGTCGTCGAGGGCCACGAGGGCACCGGTCCCCAGGTGCTCGTCGAGCTGCACCGCGGGCAGCATGCCCCAGCCGAGACCCAGCAGCACCGCGTCGAGGAAGGCTCGTGACGCGGGGACGTGGTGGCGGGGCGGGTCCTCGGTGACGCCGTGGAGCGCGAGGTAGTCGTCCTGGAGCCTGTCGCGGCGGTCGAACACCACGACGGGGGCTCGGCCGAGCGACGAGGCTGCCGGGCCGTCGGGGAACCACCGGTCCACCACGTCCGGCGTCGCTGCGGGACGGTAGGTCATGGTGCCGAGCGGCGTGGCCCGACACCCCTGCACGGCCGTGGCCTCCGAGGTGATCGCGGCGACGACGGTCCCGTCGCGCAGCAGGGCCGCGGTGTCGGCCTGGTCCTCGCGGCGCAGGTCGAAGCAGACGCGGTCGCTCACGGCGGCGAGTGCCGGGAGCACCCAGGTGTCGAGCGAGTCCGCGTTCACCGCGAGGGGCAGCGTGGTGACGGCCGACGACTCGAGCTCGACGGCGGTCTCGGCGACCAGGCTGTCGATCGCCCGGGCGAGGCGGAGGTAGGCGCGGCCGGCGTCGGTCGGCGCGACGGGTCTGCTCCGACGGACGAGAACCTGGCCGGCGGACTGCTCGAGCGCCTTGATGCGTTGGCTGACCGCCGACGGCGTGACGTGCAGGACGCGGGCGGCGGCGTCGAAGGAGCCGGTGTCGACGACGGCGACGAGCGCTCGCAGCTGCTCCAGGTCGGGACTCACCTGAGCGATGCTATGGCAGATGAAGAAACATGAACTGGCCTTCATCAGCCGCGATTCGTACCGTGGCGACGTGATCCCGCCCCCCGCCGCTGCCCTCGCCTCCGGCGTCGGCATCGGCCTGTCCCTCATCGTCGTGATCGGGGCGCAGAACGCGTTCGTGCTCCGCCAGGGCCTGCGGCGCGAGCACGTGCTGCCCGTCGTCGCCGTGTGCGCAGGATCCGACGCGCTGCTCATCGCCGCCGGCGTCGGCGGTCTCGGCGCGCTGGTCGACGCGGCCCCTGGGCTGCTCGACGCCGTGTCACTCGTCGGCGCGGCGTTCCTGCTCGCGTACGCCGCGATCGCGGCCCGGCGATCGCTGCGTCCCGCGACGCTCGGCAGCGACCCCTCCGGACCGCCGATCGCGCTGCGCCGCGCTCTCACGACGGCCGTCGCGCTGACCTGGCTGAACCCCCACGTCTACCTCGACACCGTCGTGCTGCTCGGATCGGTCGCCCGCTCGTACGGTGCCGACCGCTGGTGGTTCGGCGCAGGCGCCACGCTCGGCAGCGTCGTCTGGTTCACCGCGCTCGGCCTCGGCGCCCGGCTCCTGCGTCCCGTGTTCGCCCGGCCGACGGCGTGGCGCGTCCTCGACGGCGTGATCGCCATACTGATGAGCGTGATCGCCGTCGAGCTGCTCCTGGGCACGCGATGACCCGCCGGTTGCTGCTGGTCGCCGTCGGTGGTGCGGTCGGCACGCTCGCTCGTCATGCGGTGGCCGAGCTGTTCGGCGACTCGTCGACCTGGCCCTGGCCCACGTTCACGGTCAACCTCGTGGGGTCGTTCCTGCTGGGCGTGCTGGCCGCGAAGGTCGTCGACCCGGCCGACCCGCGTCGTCTCCTGCTCGGCACCGGGGTGCTCGGTGGGTTCACGACCTACAGCGCGTTCGCGGTCGAGACCGATCTGCTGCTGCGCGACGCAGACCTGCTGATCGGGGTGCTCTACCCGACCGTGACGGTCGCCCTCGGGCTCGCAGCGGCGGTGGCGGGCCTCGTGGCGGGACGTCGCACCGCATGACCGTCGTGCTCATGGCCCTCGCCGGCGGTCTGGGTGCCGCCTGCCGCTCGCTGGTCGACGTCGAGGTGGGTCGCCGCACGTCGTCGCGACTGCCCTGGGCCACCTTCGCCGTCAACGTCACGGGATCGTTCGCCCTGGGCCTTCTGGTGGGCGCCGCGGCCGGCTCCGACGTGCTGCTCGTCGTCGGCACCGGGTTCCTGGGCGGCTACACGACCTTCAGCTCCGCCTCGCTCGAGGCCGCGCGGGCCCTGGTCGAGCACCGCCGGGCCGATGCGGCGGCCATCGCCGTGGCGATGGCGGCGGCCTGCGTGGCCGCCGCCTCGCTCGGCGTCGTTCTGACCCGCTAGGTCAAGCCTTCTTCGCCGCGTCGATCGCCTTCTGCAGCTCGGCCGGGCTGGGGCTCTCGACGTCCTTGCCGTCGATCTGGACCCACGGCGTGCCGCGGAAGCCCTTGTCGACCGCCTCCTCGTAGGCCTTCTTGATCCACGGTCCGAACTTCTTCTGCGTGATGCAGCTCTCGGGACCGGTGTACCCGGCCTGCTTGGCCGTCGCCAGCAGCGCCTCGTCGTCGGGGCCCGCGCCGCCCTCGGCGGGCTGGTTCGCGTAGAGGAGGTCGTGCATCTTCTTGTAGGCGGGGACGCCCTGGTCGTCGAGGACGCACAGCGCGGCGTTGAGAGCCCGGCTGGAGTACTCGTTGGTGCTCTGGGAGTCCAGGAAGGAGATCGGTCGGTACTCGATCGTGATCTCGCCCTTCTTGACCAGGTCGTTCAGGAACGCACCGCTCTGCTGCTCGAACGACAGGCAGGCGGGGCACTGGAAGTCCTCGTGGAGGACCACGGTGACGGGGTCCTTGCCCTCGGTGCCGCCGGCGTCCGAGGCGGTGTAGTCGAACCCGTAGGCGTCGTTCATGCCCTGGGGAGCGACGAGGTCGGTGCTGTCCTTGTTGTCCTCCGACACGTTCTTGATCGCGAACCCGGCGAGCGCGACGAGCGCCACCACGACGGTGACGATCGCGATCGTGATCACGTTGCGCTGACGGCGTTCGGCCTTCTCGCGTTCCTTGCGCATCTGCTCGGCGCGGGCGGCGCGCTGCTGGCGGTCGTTGGCCACGGATGTCTCTCCTGGTGTGCTGGGCGTCCCCGGTCAGAACGATCGTGTCGAGACGATGGTTCCCCGGGGTCGCCGGGTCCGTCGACGACCCTACCGGCGCCGCGCGGGTAGGGTTCCGGGGGTGAACGACAAGCTGGTGTGGATCGACTGCGAGATGACCGGACTCGACCTGGAGCACGACGCCCTCATCGAGGTCGCCGCCCTGGTCACCGACTTCGACCTGAACGTCCTCGGTGACGGCGTGGACCTGGTGATCAAGCCGCCCCAGGCGGCGCTCGACCAGATGAACGAGTTCGTCACCACGATGCACACGACGTCCGGCCTGATCACCGAGCTCGACGCCGGGCTCACGCTGGCGGAGGCACAGGACCGCGTGCTCGAGTACGTCCGCGAGCACGTGCCCGAGCCGCGCAAGGCGCCGATGGCCGGCAACACGATCGGCACCGACCGGATGTTCCTGATGCGCGACATGGCCGAGCTCGAGGGCTGGTTGCACTACCGCGTCATCGACGTCTCGTCGATCAAGGAGCTCTCGCGGCGCTGGTTCCCCAGGGCCTACTTCGCCGCGCCGAGCAAGGCGGGCAACCACCGAGCTCTCGCCGACATCCAGGAGAGCATCGAGGAGCTGCGCTACTACCGGCGCGCGGTGTTCCGCGAGGATCCGGGCATCGACTCCGAGACGGCCAAGGCCATCGCGGCCGAGGTGGGCGGGTCGCTGACGGGCCTGGTCTGACCGCCCCTGATCCTGCGATACACTTTCCGGCGTCGCGCTCGGTGCACGCCGAGCAGCGCATGGTGGGCGTAGCTCAGTTGGTAGAGCCCCGGATTGTGATTCCGGTTGTCGTGGGTTCAAGTCCCATCGTCCACCCCACTTTTTGCGGAAGTGGTGGAATTGGTAGACACGCTGGATTTAGGTTCCAGTGCTTCACGGCGTGAGAGTTCAAGTCTCTCCTTCCGCACCATATTTTCAAGCTTTATTAAAAGCTTAGTATAAGCATTCCTGTCGGTGAGTGGCGCAGCTTGGTAGCGCACTTGTTTTGGGTACAAGGGGTCGCAGGTTCAAATCCTGTCTCACCGACCATTTTTGCTTTTTCGATTCAATCAGTGCTGTCTGTCTAAGTAATTGTTCGGACTGCTCATATTCGAATCGACATTAAGAATACTATCGAGCATAATTGTTCAATCCTTACAGCTCGACAGTCGTTTATGTGTTTTCAATTCACACATAAGACGAAAAGGATTACTGTGGTGGGCGTAGCTCAGTTGGTAGAGCCC
>JALRKU010000356.1 GCA_023254755.1 Aeromicrobium sp.
ATGACGTCGCGCGACCTCACCGAGAACGTCGAGCAGCTGCAGGTCAAGGCCTCGCTCGAGGTGCTCCGGACCCGCACGATCGCCACCCTGGCCCGGCTGGCGCGCCTCGCGGGCGAGAACGCCGAGCTCGTCATGGCCGGCCGGTCCCACAACGTCGCCGCCCAGGCCACGACCCTCGGCAAGCGCTTCGCGACCGTCGCCGACGAGCTGCTGGTCGGCCTCGAGCGCCTCGAGCAGCTCATCGCGCGCTACCCGCTGCGCGGCATCAAGGGCCCCGTCGGCACGGCGCAGGACCAGCTCGACCTGCTGGGCGGCGACCCCGGCGGGGGTGCCGGGCCCCGGGCGGCAGACGGGCTGGTCAGACTGCGTGAGCTCGAGGGCCGCGTCGCCGAGCACCTCGGCTTCGGCACGGTGCTCACGAGCGTCGGTCAGGTCTACCCGCGCTCGCTCGACTACGACGTCGTCACCGCACTGGTGCAGCTCGTCGCGGCGCCGTCGAACCTCGCCACGACGATCCGGCTCATGGCCGGCAACGAGCTCGTGACCGAGGGCTTCAAGCCCGGTCAGGTCGGCTCCAGTGCCATGCCGCACAAGATGAACACCCGCTCGTGCGAGCGGGTCAACGGTCTCGCGGTCGTGCTGCGCGGCTACGCCTCGATGGTCGGCGAGCTCGCCGGCGACCAGTGGAACGAGGGCGACGTGTCGTGCTCGGTCGTGCGTCGCGTCGCGCTGCCCGATGCGTTCTACGCCGCCGACGGCCTGTTCGAGACCTTCTTGACGGTGCTCGACGAGTTCGGCGCATTCCCCGCGGTGATCCAGCGCGAGCTCGACCGCTACCTGCCGTTCCTCACGACGACCAAGGTGCTGATGGCCGCGGTGCGCGCCGGTGTCGGCCGGGAGGCGGCCCACGAGGCCATCAAGGAGCACGCCGTCGCGGTCGCGCTCGAGATGCGTGAGAAGGGTCTCGCGGACAACGACCTGTTCGCGCGCCTCGGCGCCGACACCCGCCTCGGGCTCACCGAGGCGGACCTCGCGTCGCTGGTCGCAGCGCCGCTGGAGTTCACCGGTGCCGCGACCGACCAGGTCCGTCAGGTGGTGGCTCGGGTCGAGGAGGTCGTCGCCGCGCATCCGACGGCCGCCTCCTACCGCCCCGGCGACATCTTGTGAGGCCCGAGGAGAAGTTCCGGTTCATCGGCCTGGTCGTGGCCGTGGTCGTGGTGGTGGCCAGCGTGCTGTACCACGTCGAGTGGTGGGACGAGCTCGGTCGCTGACGACCCTGTCCGACGGCGCGATCGAGGTGACAGGATGTTGCGGTGAACGGCCGACCGACGACTCGTGTGCGTCGACCGGTCGTCGTCGCCGCCGCGTTCGCGGTGGCCGCCGTGGTCGTGCGGCTGGCCTTCCTCGGCGCTCCGGTCGGATCTGACGAGGCGGGCTTCCTGCTCGTCGCCGACCAGTGGCATCCCGGGGCCTCGCTGTACGGCGACTACTGGGTCGACCGCCCGCCGCTGCTCCTCGCGATCTTCGCCCTGTCGTCCGGCCTCACCGCGGTGCGCCTCGCCGGGTGCCTGGCCGTGGTGGTCGTGGTGGCCGCGGTCGCCGTCGCGGCGGGAAGGCTCGCCGGGTCGCGTGCCGCCGTCGTCGCCGCGGGGTCGGCGGCCGCCTGGTGCTCGATGCCGTGGCTGGGCATCGTCCGGGTCAACGGCGAGGTGCTCGCGGCGCCCTTCGTGGCCGTGTCGATCGCGGCGACGGTGCTGGCGCTCCACGCTCCGACGCGCCGGCACCGCGTCGTCCTCGCGATCGGTGCCGGGGTCTGCGCTGCTGCGGCCGTCGGCGTCAAGCAGTCCAGCGTCGACGCCCTCGTGTTCGCCCTCGTCGCGCTCGTGTCGCTGTGGCTGGCCCGCCCCGAGCGACGCCGTGACGCGATCGACGTCCTGGTCGGAGGGATCGTCGGAGGGATCGTCGTGACCGCGGCGCTCCTGGCGCTCGCCGCTGCGCGTGGCACGGGCGCGCGGGACCTGTTCGAGGCGGTCGTGACCTTCCGCATCGACGCGGGCGAGACGATCCGGACGGCCTCCACGGCAGCGACCGACGAGAGGTTCGGCGCCCTGGCCGCGACGTGGGTGGTCAGCGGTCTGGCGGTCGTGGCGGTGGCGGCCGTCGTGCTCGCGGTCCGTCGCCGGGACCCCTTCGTCGTCGCGACGGCGGCGACGGTGCTCGCCGGATCGGTCGTGGCGGTCCTCGGTGGCAGCTACTGGGCGCACTACCTGCTCGCGCTGGTGCCGGCGAGCGCCGTGGCCGCCGGGCTCCTGGCGGCCACGGTGCGCCCTCGCGTCCTCGCCGGTGGCGCCGCCTGGCTGGCGGTCGCGACGGCCGTCTCGGTGGGCCACACCGTCGTCGCCGGTGTCGACGAGGGGATCGAGGCCGAGGTGGTCGGACACCAGCTGCACGCGGTCGCCGCGCCGGGTGACACCGCGGTGGTCGCCTACGGTCAGCCCGACGTGCTGTGGAACGCGGGGCTGTCGTCTCCGTACCCGTACCTCTGGAGCCTCCCGGTTCGCGTGCGGGACCCCGGGCTCGACGACCTCGTCGCGGTGCTCGAGGGCCCGCGGCCGCCGGTGTGGGTCGTCGACTGGTCCGGGTTCGACTCCTGGGCGGTCGACGCCGACCGCTTCACGGCCGTGGTCGAGCGTTCCTACACCCGCTCCGGCAGAGTCTGCGGTCGCACGGTCTGGGTGCTGCGTGGTGCCGACCGGGCACCCTTCGGCGACGGACCGTGCCGATGACGACGCCGGATCGTGTCCCGGTGACGCCGCCGGGTCGTCGAGCCGTGGCGATGGTCGGCGTCCTCGTCGCGCTCGTCGTCTGGACCGTCGTGATCGGTCTGCCGGCGGACCCGTTCCTCGCGTTCGCCTGGCTCTGGCTGGTGCACGCCGCCTGGTACGTCGGGGCCGGCTGGCGGCGGCACGTGCAGTTCCTGCGCGACTGGTGGCCGGCGTTCGCGGTGCTCGTCGTGTACCTCTACAGCCGCGGCCTGTCCGACGAGCTGATCGGGATGCCGGTGCACTGGACGATGCCGATCCGGGTCGACGAGTGGCTCACGGCGAACCACGGCCTGCCGACCGCCCTCCTGCAGGACCGGCTCTGCGGGCCCGACTGCGTGCGTGGGGTGCCGCCGCGGTGGTACGACGTGGTGTTCACGACCGTCTACTTCAGTCACTTCGTCGTGGGGTTCGTGGTGGCGATCGTGCTCTACCTGCGCGACGACCGGGTGGAGTGGGTGCGCTGGATGCTGCGCTACCTGACGATCAACGTGGCGGGGCTCGTCGTCTACGTGCTGTACCCGATGGCGCCACCGTGGATGGCGTCGCGCGACGGCTACGTCGCCGAGCACCTGCCCCGGCTGACCGGGCGGGGCTGGGAGGTGCTCGGGCTCGACAACGTGCACACCGCCCTGGCCCGGGTGGGGAACCCGGTCGCCGCGATGCCGTCGCTGCACGGCGGCATCGCGATGCTGGTCGCGCTCTACGTGATGTCCCGCTGGCGGAGCCCGTGGCGGGCGGTGGTGCTGCTCTACCCCGTGCTGATGGGGGTGGCCCTCGTCTACTACGCGGAGCACTACGTCGTCGACATCCTCGCCGGGTGGGCGCTGGCGATCACCGTGACGGTGGCCGTGGGCTGGTGGGAGCGCCGTCGCGGTGCCCCGGCGACCACGTTGTCCGCCGCGCTGCGCCGCGCCGACGAGGCCGGGCCCGTCGCCAGGTCCTAGGCTGGCCGCGTGCCACTGGAGATCCCTGGAGCGACCCACCTGCACTCGGGCAAGGTCCGCGACCTCTACACCCTCGAGGACGGCCACCTGCTGATGGTCGCGTCCGACCGCATCTCGGCGTACGACTTCGTCCTCACGCCGGGCATCCCCGACAAGGGAGAGATCCTCACCCGGATGTCGCTGTGGTGGTTCGACCAGCTGGGCGACCTGGTGCCGAACCACGTCGTGAGCACGCAGGTGCCCGAGCGGGTGCGGGGGCGGGCGCTGGTGTGCGAGCGGCTGGAGATGTTCCCCGTCGAGTGCGTCGTGCGCGGCTACCTCACGGGTTCCGGCCTGGCCGACTACCGCGCCACGGGTGCGGTCTGCGGCATCGACCTGCCGAGCGGACTGGTCGACGGCTCGCGGCTGCCCGAGCCCATCTTCACGCCGGCCACCAAGGCCGAGATCGGCGAGCACGACGAGAACGTGTCGTTCGATCACGTCGTCGACACGATCGGTCGCGACGACGCCGAGGCGCTGCGCGACCTCACGCTGCAGGTCTACGCCCGGGCCGAGGCCGTCGCGCGCGAGCGCGGCATCGTGCTGGCCGACACCAAGCTGGAGTTCGGTCGCCGCCCCGACGGCACGATCGTGCTGGCCGACGAGGTGCTCACGCCCGACTCCTCGCGGTTCTGGC
>JALRKU010000362.1 GCA_023254755.1 Aeromicrobium sp.
CCGGGCGGAGCTTGAGCAGCACGAAGATGATCAGCGTCGCGCCCAGGAACACCGGGATCATCTGCAGCAGTCGCTTGACGACGTACCACCACACGTGTGACCTCCTGGGGTCGAAGGAAGCTGGCGCGCACGCGCGTCTCGGCCACGGTACTCCCGTGGTCGAACGGCGCGCCGCCGGCCGGATCTCGGCCGGGCTGGTGCCGGACACGGACCGGAGGCAGCCCGGGTGAGGGCTGCCTCCGGCCGTTCAGCCAGTGACTACTTGGTGAGCTTGTAGTAGTCGGGCTTCTGCTTCCAGTTGAACTCGAAGCCCTTGAGGTCCTTCGAGGTCACGGCGGTCGCGTTCTGGTACCACAGCGGGATCGCGGGCAGGTCCTCGAAGAGGATGGTCTGCGCCTCGCTGATCAGCTTGTAGCGGTCGTCGCCCTGGGCGGCCGAGGCCTCGCTGACCAGCTTGTCGAAGTCCTTGTTGCTGTAGTCGCCGTCGTTCGAGCCTGCGCCCGTCGCGTAGATCGGACCCAGGTAGTTCAGCATCGACGGGTAGTCAGCCTGCCAGCCGGTGCGGAACGGGGTCTTGATCGTGCGGTCGGTGACTTCCTTGCGGAGCTCGTCGAACGTCGGGTAGGCCTTCGCAGCGGCGTCGATGCCCAGGACGTTCTTGACCTGGTTGGTGAGCGCCTCGGCGAACTCCTTGTTGCCGGCTCCGTCGTTGTTGTAGGCCAGCTGGAACGTGCCGTCCCACTTGTCGATCTTGTCGGCCTCGGCCCACAGCTTCTTCGCCTCGGCCTCGTCGAACGTCAGCACCTCGTTGCCGGGCACCTTGTCGGTCCAGCCGTCGAGCACCGGCGAGGTGAAGTCCTTCGCAGGCGTGCGGGCGTTGTTGAAGATCTTCTCGGTGATCTGCGGACGGTTGATGGCCCGCGAGAGGGCGGCGCGGCGGAGCTTGCCCTCCTCGCCGTCGAAGTGCGGCAGACGCTCGGGGATCGTGAACGAGCTGAAGCTCGAGCCCGGCTCGTTGTAGGCCGTCACGGTGTTGTCGGTCTCGAACGTCGTCAGCGCGCTCGGCGGCACCTGGTCGAGGACGTCGAGGTTGCCCGACTGGACGTCGGTGTACGCGGCGTCGGTGCCACCACCGGCGTAGAACTTGAACACCAGTCCGCCGTTCTTCGGCTTGTGGATGCCCTCGTAGTCCGGGTTCGGCTCCAGCGAGATCTGCTTGTTCTTCTCCCAGCCGGAGTCGGTCAGCTGGTACGGGCCGTTGCCGATCGGCTTGTTGCCGTACTCGGTGGTGATCTTGCCGTCCGAGCCGTAGGCCGCCTCGGGGACCGGGAAGTAGGCCGAGTAGCCGAGGCGCAGCGGGAAGTCGGACTCAGGCGACTTCAGGGTGATCGTGAAGGTCTTGTCGTCGACGACCTTCAGACCCTCGACCGTGTCGGCGCCCTTGACGGTGTTGCCGATGTCGTCGGTGCCCTTGATCGGGTAGAAGAAGTAGTTGTTCAGCTGCTTGTTCGCAGGGTTGGCGCCGTAGTTCCACGCCTTGACGAACGAGTCGGCCGTGACGTCGGTGCCGTCGGTGAACTTCCAGTCCTTGAGCTTGACGGTCCACACGGTCGAGTCGTCGTTGGGCTCGATGGACTCTGCGACCTCGTTCGTGACCGAACCGTCGGTGTTGTAGGCCACCAGGCCGGCGAACAGGTTGTCGAGCGGGTCGCCGCCGCCGACCTCGTTGGTCGCGGTCGGGATCAGCGGGTTCTGAGGGTTGGTGCCGTACACGGTGATGACCGAGTCGGTCGCCTCGTCGCCGCCGTCGTCGCCGCCACCGCAGGCAGCCAGGGTGAGGCTGACGGCGGAGAGCAATGCCACCCCCGCAAGGCGAGTACGCCGAGTGAGTCGCATGGAATCCTCCTGTGGATCGTTGATGAGCGCGCTGAGACGCGCCACCTATGACTACCACCGGATGGGTAGCACGGACTAGCACGAAAGGACTACGTAGCCGAATCGTCACCTAACGCCCAGGTGGCGCCGCGGTGAACACGAACAGCGGGCGGTGCCCGAAGGCACCACCCGCTGTCGGTGAAGGTGACGGAGTCGTCAGCCCTTGCGCTTCTTGACCTCTTCGGTCGCCTGCGGCAGGACGGTCTTCAGGTCGCCGACGACGCCGAAGTCGACGAGCTCGAAGATCGGCGCCTCCTCGTCCTTGTTGACCGCGACGATCGTCTTGGACGTCTGCATGCCGGCACGGTGCTGGATCGCACCGGAGATGCCGTTGGCGACGTAGAGCTGGGGCGACACGACCTTGCCGGTCTGGCCGACCTGGAACGAGTGCGGGTACCAGCCGGAGTCGACCGCGGCACGCGAGGCACCCACGGCGGCACCGAGGCTGTCGGCGAACGCCTCGACCTCGGTGAAGTCACCACCGGTGCCACGGCCACCGGAGACCACGATCGCGGCCTCGGTGAGCTCGGGACGACCCGACGCCTCCTTGACCTTGGTCGAGGTGATCTTGGCTCCCTTGGCGGCGTCGGAGACGTCGACCGAGACGGCCTCGACGGCACCCGCGGCGTTGACGGCCTCGGGGGCGGCCGAGTTCGGCTTGACGGCGATGACGGGCGCGCCCTGGGTGACCTGGGCGGCGACGGTGAAGTTGCCGGCGAACACCGACTGCGTCGTGGTGATGCTGCCACCGTCGGCCGTCACGTCGACGGCGTCGGTGATGAGGCCCGACTGCGACTTGAGCGCGACGCGAGCCGCGATCTCCTTGCCCTCGGTCGACGACGGCACGAGGACCGCGGCCGGGGACTTGTCGGCGACGAGCTGCGCGAGGGCCTCGGCCTTGGGGGCCACGAGGAACTCGGAGTAGACGGCGTCGGACAGCTGGTAGATCTTCTCGGCGCCGTACTCGCCGAGCACCGCGGTGTCGGCGTCGCCGAACACGACGGCCGACGGCTCGCCGATGCGGCGGGCGATCGTGAGGAGCTCGAGCGACGGCTTGGTGACCTTGCCGTCGGGCGCGTCGATGAGGACGAGAACTTCAGTCATGGTGCAGTCCCTCTCAGACGAACTTCTTGGACGCGAGGAACTCGACGAGCTTGGCGCCGCCGTCTCCCTCGTCGGTGACGATCTCGCCGGCGGTGCGCGGCGGGCGGGGCTCGAACGACTCGACCTTGGTCCAGGCGTTGTCGAGACCGACGGAGCCGGCGTCGACGCCCAGGTCGGCCAGCGTCCACTCCTCGACGGGCTTCTTCTTGGCCGCCATGATGCCCTTGAACGACGGGTACCGGGCCTCGCCCGTCTGGTCGGTGACCGAGACGACCAGCTTGCCGGTGGCCTCGACCTCCTGGGTGGCGACGTCGCCGTCGCGACGGATCTTGACGGTGTCGCCGTCGACGGTGATCTCGGACGCGTAGGTCACGGCCGGCAGGCCGAGGCGCTCGGCCACCAGGGTCGGGACGACGCCCATGCCGGCGTCGGTCGACGCCATGCCGAAGAACACCAGGTCGTAGTCGCCGACCTTCTCGATGGCCTTGGCGAGCACCTCGGACGTCGCGAACGCGTCGGAGCCGGCGATCGCGTCGTCCTCGACGTGGATGCCGGAGTCGGCGCCCATCTGCAGGGCCTTGCGCACGGCGTCGGCTGCGTCGGCGGGACCGACGGTCAGCACGACCACCTCACCCTCACCCGCCTCGACGACCTGGAGCGCCTGCTCGACCGCGTACTCGTCGAGCTCGGAGAGCAGGCCGTCGACGCCATCGCGGTCGACGGTGTTATCGGCGCTGAAGGTGCGGTTCGCCGTGGCGTCCGGCACGTACTTCACAGCGACAACGATCTTGGTCACGAGGACCCTCCTGTGAATCCTGGGCACAGCACCAGAACCGGCGCCGTGGCAGTCGCTTTCGACTGGCTGCGAAGGTCCACTCTGCCACCTGGGCTCGACCCGGATGTTAGGAGCACCTTCTTCACACGGATGTTACCCAGACGTCTCATCGCCAAGCGACCGCTCAGGAACATGGGATGAGTCACATCCGGACGCGTGGTGTCCGTCAGTCGTCGTCCCTGCCAGCTGCGGCCAGCGGCAGCAGCACGCCGACGCCGAGGAAGATCATCGACGCGATGCCTCGACTGAGCAGACGCTCCTTGTCGATCGCGTTGTCGCCGGAGAAGTCCACGAGTCCGCCGAGCGGCCCGTCGAGCACGTCGCAGATCGACGAGACGGCGCCCACGACGGACTGATCGGTGTCCGCCGAGATCGCGGCCAGCAGTGCCCCGATCGCGAGGACCACCGACGCGACCAGCGCGAGCATCGCGACGACCAGGACGAGACTGACCGCCGTCCGCCGTGCGACGGTGCCGCGTCGACCCACCCGCTCGGGCGGGGGCTCGACGATGTGGTCGTCGTCGGCGATCTCGACCGACGCGGTGCGAGCTGCGGCCTTCTCCGCCGCCTTGGCCGCCTTCGCGTCGCGCTTGGCCGCCTTGGCCTCGTGCTTGGCCTCCTGCCGGGCGCGCTTGGCGTCCGCCTTCTCCTGGCGCGCCAGCGCAGCGGCCTCGACCTTGCGTGCCTTCTCGTCGCGGCGTCGCTGCTCGGCGGCCTCCTGACGCTCCTGCTCCTCGGCGTCCAGGCGCTCGCGCTCCTCCGCCTCCAGGCGCTCGCGCTCCGCGGCCTCCAGGCGCTCGCGCTCCGCGGTCTCCAGGCGTTCCTGCTCCTCCGCCTCCAGACGCTCGCGCTCCTCCGCCTCCAGACGCTCACGCTCCGCGGCATCCAGGCGCTCGCGCTCGTCAGCAGCGAGCTGATCCGCAGGGGCGTCGACCGTGTCGAGCTCTTGCGTGGTGGGCTCGACGAGGTCGTCGGCCGCGTCGGCGTCCAGGTCGTTCCCGCTCCGGCGGGCCTGGCGACGCCGAGCCGCGTCGGCACGACGGCGTGCACGGGCCTCGGCGCGTGCCGCCCGGGCGTCGACGGGGACCGTGACACCCTCCTCGACCGCGGCGCGTGCGGCGTAGGCACGCTGCGCGCGCTCCTTGATCGTCTCCTCGTCGTCCTCGAGCTCGACCGACGCATCTGACTCCAGGCCGGGGTCCTCGGTCTCGGCGACCGGCTCGGCGGCAGCTTGCTGACGCGCCTCCTCCTGCGCGGCGCGGGACGCGAGCTTCTCGGCCGCCCGCGCCTCGCGACGAGCGGCCTTGTCGGCTCGCGCAGCCGCCTTCGCCTCGGCCTTGGCCTGGCGAGCAGCCTGCCGCTCCCCTGCTCGGGCCAGCTTGGCGGCTTCCTTGGCCGCGGCCTTCTCCGCCCGCGCCGTCTCGGCCGCCTGCTCGGCCTCCCGCTCGAGGCGTTCGGCTTCGGCGCGCTCGGCAGCGGCTCGTGCCTCCTCGGCCAGCTTGGCGGCCTCGATCTCGGCCCGCTCGGCGGCGTCCCGCTCGGCCCGCTCCAGCGCGTCGCGGACCAGCGACTCGGTGCCGCTGCCGTCGGTCAGCTCGTCGGTGCCGTCGGCGACGTCGGCTCGAGGGAACGGCGTCGACGACGTGGCGGCGATCATCGCCGCCGTCTCGACTCCACCGGGCGTGCGCGGGTCGTCGGCCGGGAGCTCGGCGGGCTCGCCGAACAGCGGCCCTGACGGGCCAGGTCCCTCGTCCTCGCTGGGCGTCAGCTCCTCGGCGGGAGCGACGTCATCGTCGCCTGACGATTCTTTTTTTGGCCTGGGGGGCGAGAGGCCCGGACTCGTCACTCACCTCCTCGGGCGCGTCCCCGGCATCGGGGACGGACGAGTCCACCTCGTCGACGAACTCGTCGACCAAGGGTTCAGGTGCGGTCAGCGGGGTGTCCTTCGCGGACTGGTTCGCGACCACGATGTGGGTCTGGGCGACCCGATCGGCCTCGGCCTCGGCCGCAGCGATCCACTCCATCGCGGTGCGCTCGGCCTCGGCGAGCTTCTCCTCGGCCGCCTGGCGGGCCGCCGCGACGGCCTGCGTCATGCGTTCCTGCGCCTCGCGCTTGGTCTGCTCGTTGATGCGCCGGGACTCGGCCTGCGCCGACTCGAGCCGCTCCCGCGCCTCACGCTCGGCCGTGTCGGCCACGCGCTGGGCCTCGGCCCGCGCCGCCGCGACCTTGGCCGCCGCGTCCTTCTCGGCGTCCGCAATGCGACGCTCGGCCTCGATGCGAGCGTTCTCGGCGTCGGCCTGCAGCTTCTTCTCGGCCGCGATGCGCTCCTCCTCGGCGACCCGGGCCGCCTCGGCAGCAGCGGCCGCGACGCGCTCCGCCTCGGCCTGCGCCGCCCGCACCTTGTCCTCGGCCTCGCGCTCGGCCTCGGCCAGCTTGCGCTTGGCCTCGTCGCGCTCCGCCTCGGCCTCGGCGGCCAGCTTCTTGGCCTCCTCGTTGGCGGCCTCGACCATCGCGTGCGCCTCGTCGCGCTCCCGGGCGAGCCGGGCCGCGGCCTCGTCGTGGCGCTGCTGCGCCTCCGCGGCGACACGGTCGGCCTCCGCACGGGCGGCGACCAGCTTCTCCTCGGCGGCCCGCTCTGCATCGGCCACCCGGACGGCGATCGCCACGCGCTCGGCGGCGGTCTCCTGGGCGAACTTCTCGGCCTCGGCCTTCGCGGCGGCGATGTGACCCGCGGCGGACTCCTCGGCCTCGCGCACCACGCGCTCGGACTCGGCCTTCACCTCGGCCAGACGCGCATCGGCCTCCTCGCGCTCCCGCGCCAGCTGCGCCTGGGCGGCCTCACGATCAGCCGCGGCCTTCGCCGCGACCTCCTCGGCGGCGGCCTGGGCGGCCGCGACGTGCTCCGCGGCCTTGGTCTCGGCCTCCTCGACGACCCGCTGCGACTGCGCCCGGACCTCGGCCAGACGCGCATCGGCCTCCTCGCGCTCCCGGGCCAGCTGGGCCAGCGCGGCCTCACGATCGGCCGCGGCCTTGGCCGCGACCTTCTCGGCCTCCGCCCGTGCCTCGTCGATGCGGCGTTGCGCGTCCTGCTCGGCGGCGGCGAGACGACGCGCTGCGGCCGCCTCGGCCTCGGTCTCCGCCTCGGCGAGACGCTGCTCGGACATGCGACGCGCGGTGGCCTCGGCGTCGGCGGCGAGCTGACGAGCCTTCTCCTCGGCCCCGTCGATGCGACCCTGCGCCTCGCGCTCGGCGTCGGCGCGTGCCTTGGCGACCCGCTCGTCGGCGTCGCGCTGGAGCTCGGCGATCTTGGCCGCCGCCGCGGCGCGCTCGCGCTCGATGTCGGCCTGGACTCGATCGGCCTCGGCCTGCGCGGCGTTGACCCGCTGGGCGGCCGCCTCCTCGGCGTCGCGCAGCTTCTGCTGGGCGATCTCGCGCTGGGCCGCCTCATCGGCCGACAGCCGCGCGGTGACCTCGGCGCGCTCGCGGGCGGCCTCCTCCATCAGGCGCGCCGCCTCGGCGCGTGCTGCGGCGACTCGCTGCTGGGCCGCGGCACTCGCCGCGGCGAGCTTCTCGGCGAACGACCCGCCCGGCGCCGCGGCTGCGGGCGTCTCGGCCGTCGACTCGGACTCGACGATCGGCTCCGGCTCCGGCTCGGCGGCGTGGGCCGCGACCTCGCTGGCGGTCG
>JALRKU010000479.1 GCA_023254755.1 Aeromicrobium sp.
CCACCTCCTGTCACCGAGCCGCCGTCAGCCCCGGCACCTGCCGGGTCGCTGTCCACCGGCGACGTCCGCAGGCTGTGGCCCGAGGTCCTGGAGAAAGTCAAGGTCGCGCGCCGGTTCGCGTGGGTGATCCTGAGCCAGAACTCCCAGGTCGTCGGCGTCGAGGGCAGCACCCTCACGGTCGGTCTCCCGAACGCTGGTGCCCGCGACTCGTTCCAGAAGAACAAGGTCGGTGAGCCGCTCGCCGAGGCGCTCGCCGCGGTGGTCGGCGGCACCTGGCAGGTCGAGACGGTCATCGACGTCACGGCCGCGGGTCGCGACGCAGCACCGTCTGCGGCCCCACCGGCGGCGGCAGCCCCTGCTGCGCCCGAGCCGGTCCGCCAGCAGGCCAGCGCGTCGGCGGTCCAGGAGGTCCGCGACCGGCTCAACGAGACGGTCGAGGAGCGCGACCCCGACGCCGAGGCCAGCGTCGACGACCCGGTGGTCGACGACGGCACCGCCGACCCGGTCGACCTGTTGTCCCGTGAGCTGGGGGCCGAGGTCATTGACGAGACGACCCACGACTGACGCGAGCGAGGTGCAGGCCGGGGTGCGGCGGACCCGGCTCGACCTCGACCTCGAGCCGCTCGAGGTGCTGCGGCGCTTCCGCGACCGCGAGCGTCTCGTCGCCCTGGTCGGCGCCTGGCACCACGGCGAGGCGCTGATCGCCTTCGACCCGGTCCGCGTGCTCGACGGCGACCCCTTCGCGGTCGACCTCGACCCGCTCCCCGACGCCGGCTTCGGCGGCGGCTGGATCGGGGCGTGGGGCTACCAGCTGGGCTCGCTGGTCGAGCGGCTGCCGCCGGCGCCGCACCGTCCCGTCGAGCAGCCGGCGCACCGGATCGCCTTCTACGACCACGTGCTGCGCCGCACCGACGGCACATGGTGGCTCGAGTCGTTGACCGACGACCCCGTCCGCGACGCCGCGATCATCCGGCACCTCACGGGGCCCGCTCCGCCGGCGTCGACGTTCGGCGTCGGGGCGTTCGAGCTGACTCCCTCGCCCGACGCGCACCGCGCGGCCGTGTCGCGCGTGCTCGAGCACGTCGCCGCGGGCGACGTGTTCCAGGCGAACCTGTGCGCCCGCCTCGAGACCGACTTCGCCGGCGACCCGGTCGAGCTGTTCTGCGTCGGCGCCGAGCGGTTGCGTCCCGCCTACGGTGCGTTCGTCGCGGCGCCCGAGGGTGCGCTCGCCAGCTTCTCGCCCGAGCTGTTCCTGCGCCGCACGGGCGACGAGGTGCTCACGTCACCGATCAAGGGCACGGCCGCTCTCGACACCGACCCCGACGAGCTCGTGGCGTCGGCCAAGGACCGGGCCGAGAACGTCATGATCGTCGACCTGATGCGCAACGACCTCGGGCGCGTGAGCGTCCCGGGGTCCGTGCGCGTCCCGGCGCTCGTGCGGGCCGAGCGCCACGCCGTGTGGCACCTGGTCTCCGACGTCGTCGGCCACGTGCCGCACCACGTCCGCGACGCCGACCTGCTGCGCGCCACCTTCCCGCCCGGCTCCGTCACGGGTGCGCCCAAGGTGCGAGCGATGGAGCTGATCGCCGACCTCGAAGCCACCGGACGCGAGGCCTACACGGGCGCCATCGGCCACGTGAGCCCGAGCGCCGGACTCGAGCTCAACGTGGTCATCCGCACCTTCGAGATCGCCGACGGCCGCATCTGGCTGGGTGTGGGCGGCGGCGTCGTGGCCGACTCCACGCCCGACGGCGAGCTGGCCGAGCTGGTGGTCAAGGCGCGTCCTCTGGTCGAGGCGATCGG